>JAJPJC010000499.1 GCA_021324445.1 Isosphaeraceae bacterium | reverse complement strand
TGGCGCTGGCGGGGGTGCTCCTGCGCTCCAACCAGCTCGAGGAGGCCGAGGACCTGCTGCGGCCGCTCCACGACTCCGACCCCGACGCCCGGGCCCTGAAGGCGCGCATCGCCCTGAGTCGCTCGCGGCTGGACGAGGTCCAGAAGCTCCTGGAAGGCGGCCCGACGGGGCACGTCGGCCTGGCCCTCCTGCGGGGCCAGCTCGCGGTCCGGCTGAACGATCCCGCGGCCGCCGCCCGGCAGTTCCGCCTCGCCCTGAAATCCGACCCGGCCAATCGCGAGGCGCTCCAGGGACTGGCGCTGGTGCTGAAGGCGCTCGGGCAATCCGACCAGGCGGCCGCCTATCAGGCGGAGATCGAGCGCTGGCGCACGCTCACGACCCGGCTGGAGACGGCCCGGGAGCCCGGGTCCCGCCGGGACCCGGGGCGGATCCGCGGCGTCGCGGCCGCCTGCGAGGACCTGGGCCGATGGGCCGAGGCCCGCGCGTGGTACCGGCTCGCTCTGGAGATCGACCCTCTGGACGCCGCCGCCCAGCAGGCCCTCTACCGCCTGCGCGACCGCTCCCCCTGAACGGGCCGCAAGGGCGATGGCCGATCAACGGCGGGATGGCGGTCCCGGCGCGCGGGGCTGCGCCCCGGCGACGGCCGCGTAATCGAACCCCTTCTGGTTCCGAAGCACCTCCAGTCCCTCACGCGCCGGGCGGTAGCTCGGGTCGAGGTCGAGCGCGGCCTGGAAGCACTGATAGGCCAATACGTACATTTCCCCCTCCATCGCCGCCTGCCCCATGCGCCAGCGCGGCTCCGGATCCTCGGGGTGCTGGTCGATGACCTTGGTCAGCCGATCCATCAACTCGGTGCGCTGCCGGGCTTGCTCGGCCCGCTCCCGGGTGGCCTTGGCCTCGCGGGTCAGCCCGGCGCTCTGCTGGGTCTGGGCGAGGAGCTGCAAGGCGGCGCGATCGTTGGGCCGCGCCGCGAGGGCCTTCTCCAGGTCCTCGATCGCCGGCCGGATCTGACGCTTCAGGATTCGGATCCGGCCGCGGACCATCAGCGCGTCGAAGTTGGCGGGATCGGCGGCGAGGGCGCGCTCGGCCAGCCCCAGCGCCTCGTCCTGGCGGCCGAGATCGCGCGCCTGCCGGGCGGCCAGGCCGAGCACCGTCGGATCCTCCGGCGTCTGGCGGCGGAGCTCGGCGAGGTCCTCGGCGGCCTCGTCGGGATGCTTGGCGTCGAGCCGGGCGCGCACCCGGCCGATCCGCGATTCCCGCGCCTCGGCCGCGGGAGGATTGCGCCGCAACGCCTCGGTATAGGACCGCACCGATTCCTCGAGTTCGCCCAGGTCGTGATAGACCTTGCCCAGGGCATACCAGGGGCGGAAATCGCCCGGCTCCAGCCGCCCGGCCTCCTTGAGCAGGGCGATCGCCCGCCGGCCGTCCCCCGCCGCCAGGTAGATGGCCGAGAGCATCTTCGCCGCCTCGGGCTGCTCGGGCTTCATCTTCAGCGACCGCTCGAGGATCCGCCGGCCGGTGACGATGTTGCCGCGCATCAAGAGCGCCCTGGCCGCCAGGGTCATGCCTTCCGGCGCCCCCGGGCTCTCGTCGCGGATGACGGAGACGGCCTGGAAGGCGCGGTCGTAATCGCCGCGATCGAGATAGGAGCGGGCCCGGGCGACCTCCTGCCAGTAGTCGCGGCGGCGGGCCCCCTGCCACAAGACCCGGCCGATCAGGCCCACGGTGCACGCCAGGAGGAGGAGCAGGATAATCCGTGGCCCGGCGGTGCGAGGTGAGGGAGCGGGTTTCGCCATGGGGTCACGCGGAGCAAGGGGGTCTCGCGGCCGAGGACCGGGCGGCGCGCCGGCGGGGGCGGAGCGGCGAAGCCCTGAAGAAACACCGGGAGGCGGAGGGACGATTCCCCCCGCCTCCCGGCCTCAGTCCCGTCCATCCACGGCCACAATCAATAGGAGTCGCTCGAGATCACCTCACCCTGGGCCCGCGACCCGAGGGCCCAGACAGTCTGGAATGAGGTCGACGACTTGAGGAACCGGACCGAGCCGTCGGCGAAGGCGACGTTGCCGCCGCCCGGGTGGAAGCTGCTCAGGCTGTACTTGCCAGGGCAGTCCCAGTCGCCGTCCCAACTGCACATGCGGCAGTTGTAATACGGCGCGCTGGGGGCCGTCAGGACATTGCCGAGGGTCCAACCGAACATCCCCTGGTTCCAGTCCTGGCCCAGGTAGCTCATGTTGTACTCCCAGCCGTTGCTGCCCTGCATGATGCTCGCCGGGGCGAGCGAGGCGCAGGTGCTCATCCACTGGATGAACCCGGCGGAGCCGACCGGCATGTTGTAGAGGTTCGACGTCCAGGGCTCGCCGCTGAGGCCCGGGGGGTCCCCCGGCCCGTGGCTGATCACGTCCTGGATCGACAGCTTGGTCGTGTCCTGGTCGCCGATTCGCCACTCGCCGAAGGCGACGGTGTTGCTGGTCCCGTCGGTGACGCTGGAGAGTTTGATCGCCCCGGCCTGGTCGCCGCCGGTCCCGCCGCCGTACATGAAGATGCCGTTGGGCGCCGCCGGCCCGGCCGCACCCACCCACATCATGCTCGAGCCCACCGAGGCGAAATAGCTCAACCCCGGGATCGGCTTGTTGTAGTAGGTGCCCTGGATCGTCGGCGCGGACGGGCAGACGAACGAGGCAATCTTCGTCGTGATCGCGGTGACCTGGGTGAGGTCCCCCTTGGCATTCGCGGCACCATGGGAGATCAGCATGAAATTGATGGAGTTGTAGACCTGCTGCTGCTCGAAGTAGCCGAGCAACTGGGCCTGAGGGCTCCACGACCCCCAGGTTCCGCTCCACCCCGACGCCGCAAAGCCCGTCGAATAGGAGGCCGGATAAGCCCCCTGGCCGGACTCGTAGTTGGCCACCGCCAGCCCGAGCTGCTTCATGTTATTGATGCACTGGGCCCGCCGGGCCGCCTCGCGCGCCGACTGGACGGCGGGCAGCAGAAGGGCGATCAACACAGCGATGATGGCGATAACGACCAGCAGTTCAATCAGCGTGAAGCCGCGCCGGGGTCGCGCCCCGGTCAAGACTGCCTTCATGAGGATGCTCCTGAATGGAACGATGAGAGGCAAGGAGTCATGAACGACCATTGCATCCCGATCCACCCGCCTCCGGATCCACCGGCCGATTATGGAGATCAAGAATATCAGTCGCGGCCGGCGCGGGGGGCTGCACGGAGCGGGCTTCGCCGAGCGGGGCCCCGCTCGGCTCCCGACGTCTTTACTTCGCCATGGGGTCTTTCCCCGGATCTCGCTTCATGTTGCCCGAGGACCCCGGGCCGCCGCCCTTGGTGATCTCCTTCGGCAGCGGCGCCGACTTCTCCGGTGGCGGCGGTGTCGCGGGCGCGACCTTCAGGCCCTGTGGCTCGTCCTGGCAACCCACCGCCAGGGCCGCGATGAAGGCGCCGAGTGTCGACAAGCTGACGACTTTCCGAATCTGCATCAATCGAGCCTCATTGTCGCAGGGCGATCACAATCCCGACGACCGCCAGCCCTGCTAGGCGGCATCGGTCCAGCCAAACAATGGTTGTCGGATGGAAAGAATAAGGATGGAGCGAGTCCAGGGGCCGTACGCCGTGAAAATCGGGCCACTGCCCCCTGGTCGCGCAGTTAACAGTCTTATACTCTCTCACCAGGCGCGATTCAAGCGGGCACAGGCCGACTCTCGATATTCTGCCCCTCGAATCGCCTGCATATTGCGGGCCATTCCACGTGCGCGGACCGGCTCCACACCCCCGTTTTCCCCGAGGTCCGGTGTGCCCGATCCGAGGGTCCGTCGCGGAGCACTCCCTCAATGAGGAGGTCTCGCGCCGGACTTCCATGACACGGGGCCGGACCGAATCCATCCGGGGCGGATG
>JAJPJC010000042.1 GCA_021324445.1 Isosphaeraceae bacterium | reverse complement strand
TCCTCTTTTCTCGTAAAAATCGAGTACCTCCCGTGCGGGACACGTCTCGGCGATCCCCACCGTGGTCCCACGGGCCTGACCGCAGCGACCGTCGTGATGGCGACCCGAGGTTCACCGCAGAGATCGCAGAGACCGCAGAGATGGGGACAGAGCCAGGAGAGCGGGTCGGGAGGGTCCGGGGGACGGAAGCCCGATTCACTCTCGGGCTTCTCGGCGTTTTCCTCGGCGGTCTCCGCGGTCTCCGCGGTGAATCCGACCCCCCCTCTCGGCAGTGCGACGGGACGTCCAAAGGTGGTGATCGCCGCGGAGTGTCGAAAAATCGGCCACGTCGCTTGGGGCTCAGTACTGCTGCCCCGGGTGCCAGGCGGACGAGTAATCGCCGTAGACGACCGCCTCGCGGCGGTGGGGTGGAGTCGCCAGGATCTCGACCATCTTGAAGATGCCGGTATTCTGGAGCTTGAGGTCCTTGGACTTTTCGAGGGCGGCCAGCGCGGCTTCGAAGAGGCCCTCGGCTTTGTCGAGGTCGACGGCGCCGGCGATCGGCCGGCCGTTCTGATCGCGCACGCGGCCGGCGACCGCGCCGACCGGGCCCAGCTCGATCCGGACGTCACTGGGATCCGCACTGTTGCGCCAGACCGTGGCCTGCCAGCCGATCCGGCCATCGCGACCGCGGGCCAGCAGGCTGAGATAATGCAGGCTCGCCGGACCGCCGCCACCCCAGGCCCGCGCGAGGGTGAACCGGCCCTGGTCATCGGTTGTCGCCTGGGTCACGGTCTGCGGGGCATCCCACGGGCCGCCGATCGCCCAGACCTGGGCCCCGGCCACTCCCGCGCCGGCCTGGTCCACAACCCGACCGGCCAGGTCCGTCGAGTCGGCCGCGCCCCGGCCGGGAAACCCGCCGGCAAGCACGACCAGTCCCAGCACGGTGACCCTCAGAGTTCTCGAGCCGGCGCCGGCCCCAGCCCGGACGCCACCAGGGGACGAGGAATCGAACATGGCCAGAACTCCCAAACAAGAGGGCTCATCGATGGATGTGTGTGAGATGACCGCCCAGGGCGATCCAGGTCCAGTCTTCAGCGTAGGCCCAGATCTCCTGGGGACACAAGGATAAGTCGCAAACCTTTCAGGGAGTTGCGGCGTAATATGGGTATGAAGACGACACTCAAGACCGAACCCCGAACGACCAGGATCAAGTCGCCCTTGACGCTGGCCCGGACCGCCCTGGCGAGCGCTCAAGCGGCGCTCCCGCAATACTCGTCGAAGTTCTCCCGGCACGACTTCACCCAGCACCAGCTTTCGGCGCTGCTGGCCCTCCGCCGGTATTTCCACACCGATTATCGCGGCCTGGAGGCGATGATCCGCGACTGGGGCGAGCTCCGGGAGGCCCTGGGTCTGCGGCGCGTCCCCGACCACTCGACGCTCCAGCGGGCTGCCCGGCGGCTCCAGGGGGCCAGGGCGGGTGCGCGTCGACCAACCCAGACCAGCAAGGAGCCGATGCCCCTCTTCGACCGGCCGGCTCCGGCTCCGGCCGCCGAGACCGCGGCCTGATCGTCCGGCTGCACCCGGATCGAGGCGGGTGGCGCGTGCCATTCCCTGGCACGGGTCACCCGCGTCGTTCGTTTTTCGCCATCCTACTTGCAATGCCCAGACCCCGTACGTTTGGGTTCGTTCGTTCCGTTTGCTCGGACACTATACCAGTGCTTGAGATCCACCGGCTGGCAGATCTTATCCAGATTACCGATCGCTGGGTTCGTTCGATCGGATTTGCATCTCGGTCCGGTCCCAGCCGCTGGCTCACTGGGTTCGTTCGATCGGATTTGCATGTCATTCCACCGAGCCCGTGGCTTTGGTTTCGCCGATTCTTCAGCAGGAGTCCCGACTCGCGGCGGTGCGGCTCCGCTGTCGGGGCGCACTGCGAACGCCGTCGGGCGAGCCGTTCGACCGACCGAGCCGGAGGGTGAGGATCAGGCCGCTTCCTGCCTGTCCGCCGTCCCTTCACTGGAATATCATCAGCGGACGTGAAGCGCCAGTTGCATAAAACTTGGTGAATGGTTCAGGCTGAGACGACCTGGGGTCCTTCATAAAGCGAGAGTGGCTTGATGGAATGGCCCGGTATCCTTGCTCCAGGCTCACATTTCCTGGGACTGGACGCTTCGGAGGAACCGGACGGGATCGACATCACCGCCTTGCAGGAAGCGAGCGAGAGACTCGCGAAGCCGCTAGACATCACCCGGGCGGAGATGGCCAAATACTCGAGGGAGCTGGGCTCCACCAAGTAACTCATCGAAGGAGGCTGGCCGTGGAAGTGATCCATGCGTCGTGGAAGAACGGGCAGATCGTACCGGATGGTCCAGTGGACTGGCCGGAGGGCTGCCGGCTGGTCGTCGAGCCCGACCCGGCGCGAGCCGAACTGATCGGGGTCCGCGAAGAGGACTGTGACAACTCACCCGAGGGCATCGCGGACTGGCTGGCGTGGTACGATTCCCTCGAGCCGCTGGAGTTCACGCCCCACGAACGGGCAGATATCGCGGCGTGGCGCCAGAGGGTGGAGGAGTACACTGTCGCCGACAGGGATCAGGGGGTCCAGGACCTGACCGAAGGGCCCTTACCGGCAAGCTGGTTCGTCCCGTGAGACCCGGATCGGAGGAAGGAGGGGAGGCGTGACCACGTTCAAGGGAATCATCCAGGGTGGGCAGGTGATCCTGCCCCAGCCGACCGGCCTGCCCGACGGGACGGAGGTGGAAATCATCCCGGTGGCCCAGGCGGAAGCGTCGGACGACGACGGGCCCATGACACCCGAGGAGATTGCCCGGACCCTGGCCCTGATGGAGAAAGTCCAACCCTTCGAGATGACGGATGAGGAACGGGCCATGATCGAGGCCACTCGCCAGGAGCACAAGGAATGGGAGAAGGCCCGCTTCTTCGAGCACGCGGACCGGCTCCGGGAGATCTGGGAATGAGGCGCTTCCTGCTGGATACCGGAATCGCCGGCGACTTCATCTGCACGGTCGTGAGTGACGATTCCGATCTCGCTGCTGTCCCCGGGTTGGCGGTCGAGAACTGGGCGGCCACGAGATGATTACGGACCCGCTCCTGAGCTCAACGACCGCATCAGCGATCGGATCACGCTGAATAAGGAAATCCCGAATGGACGCAAACACGTTCGTCGCCTTGCTGCGGGGGATCAACGTCGGCGGGAAGAACAAGCTGCCGATGAAGGACCTGGCCGAAATGTTCGCCGCCGCCGGCTGCCACGACGTGCGGACTTATATCCAGAGCGGGAACGTCGTCTTCACCGCGGCTCCCAAGGTCGCCGATCGGCTCCCCAGCCTGATCGCCGCGCGCATCGAGAAGGCGTGCGGCTACCACACGCCGGTCGTGATGCGGACGGTCGAGCAGCTCGCCGCGGTCGTCGCCCACAACCCCTTCCTCGCGACGGAAGCCGCCCTGGAGTCGCTCCACGTCCTGTTCCTGGCCGATCGGCCCAGCCCGAGCCGCATCGCCACTCTCGACCCCGACCGCTCGCCGCCCGACACGTTCGTCGTGCGCGGCCGCGAGGTCTTCCTCTGCCTGCCCAACGGCGTGGCCCGCTCCAAGCTGACCAACGCCTATTTCGATTCCCAGCTCGCCACCACGAGCACCGGCCGGAACTGGCGCACGGTGACCACGCTCCTCGGGATGATGCTCGGCCAATCCCGCGCGACGAGGAAGCGGCCCGAAGCCTGAGCACCGAGCTCAGTGAGTCCGCGGGGAATCACCGCTCGCTCCCCACCGTTCGTTGGCTCCCCAAAGGGGTCAGTAACCGAGGAACCGAAATGTGAAATCGGAGCCTGACCCCTTCGGTTCCCCTGACCCCTTCGGCTCCCTCGCGCGCCCACGATCGCGCTTCGTCGCATGGTTCACCTCGGATCTGGGGAAAGCTCGATCAAGGGTTCGCCAACGGTTGTCCCGGTTGTCCCTTCCCGGAATCGTGAACCCTGCTGCGGGCGCCCCCGACCCGTCTGTCGAGGGACTCCAATTGCCCCTCCATCCGCTCCATCCGCTGCTGCACCTCTTGCATCTGCTGCTCGAGGGCTTGGAGGCGATCAACGACCGTTCGAGGATCCTGGGAATCCACCTTCTCCGCGTCCCATCGCCGACCTGGACGGCCCATGGTACCAGGTGGCATCTTGACTGCCTCCTGTCGCTTCGCGAATCGATCAATCTAGACTGCCTCCTGTGGCTTCGCGAATTGATCATAATCCGGGGGCGGAGGCTGCGTGGTCCTCGTATTGACGATACCCCCGGGATCGGTTCGCCCCAGCGCTTGGAGGATGAGGTCGAGCTTCTTCTCCAGCGCGGCGGTCCGGTCGTCCTGAGCGGACGAATTCGGGTACGCGGGCCGTGTCGTCAGCCCGCCGCGCCGCCCATCATCCGCGTTGGGGGACTCTCCCTTGGTCGGGAAGCGGCCTGTCCCTGAGCCGCCTGGTCCCGTCTGCGCCACAACGAGGGCGCCCGAGACGAGGGCGGTCATGGTCCCGACCGCCAGGACGATTCCTTTGAGTTTCGCGAGGAACATGGCCTTGAGGACTCCTTCGGAGAGCGAGGCGACCGGGGCCGAGATGGCCGCGGCCGCGGTAGGACCGGCCGCGACGAGCGTCGCGGCTCTGACGGTCGATTCGAGCCAGGACAGCGGCACGGTCACACCTCGAGCCTCGCGGATCAGGATAGCTGAGGTTGCGGCCGTGGTCAGGGATACGCCGCGGCAAACCAGGCGGTCGCGCAACCGGTCCTGGCCCCGCGCCAGCCGGCTGGAGAGCGTCCCCTCGGGGATGCCCAGCCGCTGGGCCGCCTCGGGGCGGGACAGCCCCTCGCGCTCGCAGAGCACCAGGGGATCGCGATGCCGCGCCGGCAGACCGGCGAGCTCCTCGTCCAGGATCGCGCGCAGCTCGTCCGGAAACTCCTCGTCAGGCGGCTCGACGGAGATCGGCCTACTCACGTGCTCCTCCCTGGCCCGGCGCCGGGCCGCCCGGACGCGGGCTTCCCTGGCCGTGCGCACCGCGACGATATCGAGCCAGCCCGCGACCTTCTCGCGGCGCACGACCGTGGCCGCCTTCCGCGCCAGAACCAGGAACGTGGCCTGGAAGGCGTCCTCGGCTGCATGCGCATCGCCCAGGATCCGGCGAGAGGCGCCCAGCACCATCGGCCCGTGTCGCTGCACCAGTTCGGCAAACGCCTCCTCGGCCGTCTCGTCCCGACGCGCGACGTAACGGTCCAGCAACTGTTCGTCGCTGAACGAGCCGACCACGCCGAACTGGTAGAGGGTCCGCAGGTGCCTGACGACCGCTCGCGACGAGCCACCGCGCATGACGATCCTCCCGGGTCCCGAGCCGCTCGTGCTTCCAAAAAGAGAGAGGCCGCCCAGGGCTCGGCGCGTGCTCCATGCCGGTAAGTCGCACCTCGGTCGCCGGAGAGCTGTTACCCGACAACCCGGGAATCCGCGTTCCGACCGGTGCCCGCGCGCGGGGTATGAACCCCTACCCCGGCGGATTTGGCCGACCCGACCATACGGGACGGGTCATGCAAGTTCCGGGGGTGCGCTCGGGATCTCCTGCCCGCCCGCCGGGGGAGCAATCGCGGCGGCACGGATACTGGGCAGGAGCAGCATCGCGGCGATGAAGAAGCCGAGCAGCTCGACGGTGAGCAGCATGCCCTGGAGGGCGGGCCAGATGGCCGCGGCGAGGGTGACCGCCAGGATCGCCGTCGCCGGGAGGAGAACGCCGCCCAGCGCCCGCCACACCCCCATGAGGGTGACCGCACGCACCCCGATGACGGTCAGGGCGAACCCGGCCGAGATCAGCACCGCCGGACCCAGCGCGATATACTCCTGGGCGAAGTACATCAGCGGGTAGGCCCCGGCAAAGGTCCCCACGGTCAACAGCAGCATCCACAGATCGAACCGGGGGACCGACGCGGCGGAGACGACCAGCCCGACGATCAGGCCGAAGAGGAGCACGCTGAGCGGGCCCAACCACGTCAGTTCGCCCAGCCGATCGATCGGTGCGATCCCCAGGACATCGAGGCGGATGGGCTGGCCGAACAGCAGCCGCGGGTAGGCCCACGTGTACGTGGTCGAGCCAGCCTGGCGGACCAGTTTCGTCGGCTGGAGGGACAGCTCCAGCAGCCGCACGTCCGACCCCTTCGCCTCCATCGACACGTCGAACTGATCGAGGATCCCGCCGGGGGGGACCGACAGCTCGTACAACCCCTTGCCGACAGCCGTGTAGGTGACCTCCAGCAGGGTCGGCTCGGCGGCCAGGGCGCCGCGCCAGACGAGCTTGCCGTCCTTCAGGGCGACCGTCTCGCTGGGCTTGCCGCCGGCCGTGATCGACAAATCCGCCAGGGAGAGGACCTGCGGCGGCAAGGGCCAATCGAGCTCGCACTCGCCGGCCCCCGGGCGCGGGCTCACCGCCCGGATCTTGCCGGTGAACCGCGCCTCGTAAATGGACTCCGGCGAGGCCGTGCCGACGCTCAGACGCGGGGTGAGCACCACGGTGGCGATGAAGGTCTGGACCCGCGCCAGGAGGAGCTTGTCCGCCGGCCGTCCCTCCGCCTCGGCCTTGCCGACCCGCGCCAGGTTCTCCTGGGCCGGGTTCGGGCCAAACCCGTATTGCGCCTGGCTGGTCAGCCTGGATCGAACGCTCGCCTGACGCGCCATCTGCACCGCGGGCAGCAGGAGCGCGATCAGAACCGCAATGATGAAGACGACGACCAGCAACTCAATGAGGGTAAAGGCACGGCGGGATGCGTGGGACATCGGAGGGGCCGGGCGTGAAGACAGCTCGAGCATGGGATTCGATACCCCAAGCCGCATCGACGATCAGCGGCTCGGCGGGGACCGGCCCACATGTCGGCCGGGAACACTCACGGCAGGCCACGGGCACACCGGTCTCGAGCGCCGGTCGTGATGCTCGCATACCGGGATTTTAGCCGGCCCGCGAACGAAGGTCGAGGATCTCTCCCTCGGCGTGGCCACCCGGCCGGGGGTGAAGTCGGAGTCGCGGTCTGAGAGAGGGGAGCGTCCCCAATCACCACTTCGAACGCAGCGAGAAACGCAACGGGAACGGGTACGCCTGGCCTATGGCCTCACCGCCCTGAGCCTTACGGGGCTCGGGATCGTCCTGGGAGGATTCGGTCTTGCGGTCAAGGCGCGGTGGGGGATGCGGGATCAGGTACGGCCCCGCTGGCTCGACTCCCTCGCTGGCCCTTGCTTGACCACGGGGATGATCCTATTAGTCGGGTTCGCCCTGAGATGGATCGCTTAGAAGCTCGGCCAAAACCTCGACTTCGCCTTGTTTTTCAGGGAATTCCGGCGGTTTTGGCAGAGCTTCTTCGAGCGTTGGGAACGAATGCAAGACGGTCGGGAACGCCCCGGAGGGGCGGCGGTCCATAGCCAGGGGTGAAACCCCTGGTTGACCCGAGCCGGGATCCCCCATCGTGGGCTGTCTTCTGGTATGGGAGCCCTGTCAGGGCGACAGGAACCCCGGGCGAACTCGTCGTTCCGTCGCCCCTCCGGGGCTCGGCAGGGGAGGGGATGCAATGGGAGTCCGGTCCAGGGGTTTCACCCCTGGCTACGGACCGTCGCCCTTCCAGGGCGAGGACATCCGCTCCGCAGAGCCTCCGGGCGGGCAGAGGGTAGCCGGGACGGCTGCCCCACCGTCCCGAGGGCGAGCTTGGATTCAGAAGACGCAGACATCGAGCACGAAGGCGTGGGGCTCGATGAGCGGGGCGTCGAGAGCGCCGAAGGTGGTCACGGCCCAATCCGCCAGCCGGCGGAGGGCCTCGTCCTGGATCGGCCGTGGCAGGGCGGCAAACCGCGCCCCGGTGGCGTGCCGGGTCAGGAAGTCGCGCGGCGTGCGGGCCGCCTGCCATCGGGCGGCGGTCACCTCGGTCATCCGTCGGGCCAGGGGAGCCAGCCAGGCCCGTGCCTCCTCCCGCTGCGCCCCGCGCGGGCGTGCGTCGGCTCCCAGCTCGGCCAGGATCACGGACACCTGCGCCCGCATCCGCGCGTCCACACCCTCGGGCGGCCCGATCGCCTTGCCCAGCACCAGACCCCCGTCGGGTCGGAGCACGCGCCGGGCTTCCGTCAGCAGGCTGCGCCAACCGGGCGCGCCGCTGAGGACCTGGACCAGGAGCACCGCGTCGAAGGCCGACCCGGGGAAGGGCAGCGCCCGGCCGTCGGCCTGCACCAGCGCGGGAGACGGAGCGGATCCGCCCTGAGTCGCAGCCTTCTCCGCGAACCGCGCCAGCATTCCCGCCGACGGGTCGACGGCGATGTAGGCATCGCCGGCGGCCACGAAGGCCGCGCCGACGCGCCCGGTCCCCGCGCCCAGGTCGAGGACCCGCCCACCCCGGGCGAGCCCCAGGGCCTCCCACATCGCGTCCCGGATCGCTGCGGGCACCCCGGCCGGCAAGGCCCGGAAGCGGTCGAAATCGTCGGCGACGGCATCGAAATGGGACATGGTGCGGGATCCTGATTGAGGATGCGGTGTCTGGATTATCCCAATGGCGCGAGCATCCGCGGGGAGCCGGCGAGCATCCCGAAGAAGGCACCGCCCAGGAGGATCCAGGCGGGATGGAGCCTTGTCCCCAGGGCCAGGAGGAAGGCCGCGGCGGCGATCGCCAGGTGGGCCCATCCCTCGAGGGAATGGCGCGCCAGGCTCAGGGCCGTGACGCCGAGGAGGCCCACGGCCGCGGCCGCGGCCCCGCGGCGGAACCCGCTCAGCCATCGGTGGCGAGCCAGCCGGCCGAGATGCCGGGCCGTGACCGCGGCCAGGACCCAGGGGACAAAGAAGACGCCGAGCGTCGCGGCCAGGGCCCCCGTGAGGCCCGCCGCGCGATAGCCGATGAACGTCGCCACGGACATCACCGGACCGGGCAGCACCTGGGCGAAGGCCAGCGCCACGCCGAACTCCCGCTCGGTGATCCAGCCGGTCTCCCGGACGGCGATCCGCTCGATCAAGGGCGTCCCGGCACCGCCTCCGAACGCGAGCAAACTGATCAGACCAAACCGCCAGAAGATCGTCCAGGTCGTCACGATCGACCCCCTTTCCCCGACCCCGCCATGCCCGCGGCGGAGAGCCCGAGGACGCCGACCAGTCCCGCGGCGACGACGACCGCCGCGGCGGGCAGGCCCAACCCGGCCGACAACCCGAACGCGCCGATCGCGATCCCCAGGCCCAGCGGACCACTGAGGGTGGCTCGGCCGAACCGGCACGCACTCGCCAGCAACAAGCCGACGACGGCCGCCGTGAGGCCCTGCGCCGCCCGCCCGAAGACGGACCAGCCCGACACCGCATCGGAGAACAGTCCCAGCAGGAGCATCGCCGTCACCGGCGGCAGGACACAGGCGAGCGTCGCCACCACCGAGCCGGTCCAGCCCCCGAGCCGGTATCCCAGGAACGCCATCACCTGGACGAACGAGGACCCGGGCAGGAGCCGCGTTGCCGCCGTCGCTTCGGCGACATCCGCCGCGGTCAGAACGCCACGCCGCGCCACCAGCTCGCGCTCGATGACGGCCAGGGATGGACCGAGCCCGCCGACGGACGTCGCGCCAATCTCCAGGAATATCCTGATGAGCACCCGTGCTGGGAGAGGCTGCCGGGGCGCTTCGACCCTCGTCCCGCCGTCAGCCGCGCCCGCGCTGGCACTCGCCGGCAACGGCTCGGCGGGGCTCGGCGGGCTGGGCTCGATCCGGTGTTCCATGATGTCCTCTCGAAGTCACGATCCGGAGGAGTCGGGGGACGGAGCCCTCCCACAGGCGGATTCGGTAGGAGCCGGCTCCGTCCGGAGATCCCCGCGCTCTTCTCCATCGTGGGCCGGGTCGATGAGCTTCTACAATGCGGATTCCTGGATTCCCGGTTTGGTTCCCCTTTTTCGGATCGTCACGGATTCTGGGGAGCACCGGCGAGTTGGGTTCCCGCAGCCTTTCAGGCCGCAGCCAGGCCGGCCCACGTTCGCGGTCCTCCTGGCCCGCCGTCAATTGTTCGGGGCGGAGAGCGCCGGAGGCAGCGGTTGCGCCGGCGATCCGCCGGACGCGCCGGCCTGCGGTGGCCGAGGCGTCCCGCTCGCGGCCGGCGGCGCCACCGCCCCGGGCTGTGCCCAGGGGCCCGAGCCCGGCGGCGGCGGCGCCGCGGGCGCGCCTGAGCCCGAACTCGAGCCCGAGCCCGAGCCCGAGCCCGCCGCGGGCGGCTCGTTCCGCAGCTCGGAGATCGGCTGGGAGAAGATGAGCCGCTTGGGCGACGGCTCGACCGTGGGCGTCGGTGGGCCGACGTCATCCCAGCGCCGGAGGAAGTACATGATCTGCCGGTACTCCTTGCCCGTGAGGTACGCCTGGTCGCGCATGTGGGTGAGGGCCACGTGATAGTTGCTGAACGGGCGCTCGCCCAGCGGGCGGGCGTTGTGGCACGAGCCGCAATACTGCTGGAACAATTGACCCCCGGTCGCGGCGTCGTCGTACGTTCCGGTCAGGTGGCGGGGCGGATCCACGGGCAGACCCTCCCTCCGGGTGTAGTTCCGGCTGATCGTGTGGGCGGAGGGGGTCTCGCAGCCACTCAAGAGGAGGCCAACCACTGCGACCCACCACAGGCGCCGACAACGAGGATCCATCGCACCCCCCCTGCGTGGCAAACCAGTAAGTCAGGCTTTAGCCTGACACGGAACCAGATCAGGCCAAGAATTGATCAACATTCTGTCAGGCTAAAGCCTGACCGACATGAGATCCTGTCAGGCTAAAGCCTGACCTACGGGAGCGTTTTTCTCACCGGGGTCATCCGTTAGAACCCCCACACAATCTGGCCGATGAAGCCGTTGTCCCGTAACGACGGCACGCCCAGCTCGTGGTTCCACTCCAGTGCCGCCTTGAACACCAAGGAGGGGTAGAACCAGTAGTTGAGGCCGAACGTGAAGCGATCCCGGTCCAGCGGCTGGTTGGCGTAGGTCAGGCCGAGACCGCCGAAGTTGAGCCCGGTCTGCGCCAGGTTGATCCCATCGAACTGGACGTGGTCGAACCGGAACACGCCCTCCAGCTTCTGCAAGACCGGGTTGGGGTTGTTGTACTGGCGATAGGCGATCTGGGCATAGAAGCCGAAGCGATAGATCGACGGGGCGGGAGCCGGTGTGTCCTGCCACATCTTCGCCAGCTCGAACCGCGCATCCCAGTTCCCCTTATGCCAGCTCGCGTCGACGTCCCAGAGGGTGAGGAACTGGCCGTCCTGGGTATACGACTGGTTCGACAGGCCGGAGAGCCCCGCGATGAAGCCGAGCTGGGGAATCGAGAACCCGACCCGGCCGCCCCAGGCCTTGGCACTCGTGACGGCACTGCCGGTATTGGTGGCGAAGTTGTTGAGGTTCGAGTAGACCGCCGGCGACAGTTTGCTGCCCGCGATCGACAACCCGTTGGCCACGAATCCGCTGTACTCCAGCTTCACCGGCGAGTCGAAGAGGTACCGCGCCCCGCGCAACTGGAGACCGTCGAAGGAGAGCTGGGCCGGGTAGACCTGGTTGAACATCAGGGGAGGGTCCGGCGTCTTGATGATCCAGTTGAGACGCAGGCGCTCGCTGTAGAAGCCCAGCGGCGAGTAGAACCGGCCGGCGACGAAGGTGAGGCTGTCCGTCAGGAACCACTCGGTCTGCGCCCGCCAGAGCTGGACCGTCCCTTGCTGGAGGGCCACATTGGCGCTCATCAAGAACTTCTCGTTCAGGAGGAGGTATGGACGGAGCTCGAAGGTCTGGGCGCGGAAGGTGGTCCTCAGGCTGTCGAAGGAGTCGAACGCCTGGGAGACTGTGCCGTAGAGGGTCAGGGGCGATTCGTTGTTCCGCATGGGGGCGAATAACTCGCGCAGGGTGGGCGGCAGCGTCGGATCGGTGCGGGTCTGGGCGTCCATGTGCTCGACCAGGTCGTCGCGGGATCGGGCCAGCTCCTGGTCGCGCCGGGCGGCCTGCTGCGACCGGGCCTCCTGGGTCGCAACCTGCTCCTGAAGCGTCGCGACGGCCGCGCTGGTGGCCGGCTGCTTCTTGACCTGATCGGCCAGCAGTTGGGTCATGCGGAGCAAGACGTCGATCTGCTTCTGCTGGAGCTCGAGCTGGGCCCGGAGCCGCTCGATCTCGGTGGCCGGCGCTCCGCGCTGCTGGGCCTGAGCCTGCGCCTGGCTCAGCTCCCGGAACTCGCGGATCGTCCGGTCCAGGTCCTGCGGGGTTTGCGTCGCGGCGCCACCGGGCGGCTGCGTACCGGATCCCGTCGCCGGGGGCGGGAGCGGAGGAACCGCGGGCGTCGCGTTCTGACCCCGCACCGCCCCGACGCAGGACCCGCATCCCACGATCAGAATGACGGGAATGATGGCTCGTGACATGGACAAGGTTGGGACTCCGTCCGTACGTGCCCAGACCATGACCGGGTCGTCGCCGAACCCCGGTCAGCCCGACGGTGGCGGCCGCGGTCGGAAGGAAGTGCGGGTTGCGAGCGCGAGGGCGCGCGGGTCCGGCCGCTGATCGACTGGGGCGAACCCCAGGCGGCGAGGAACCGCGGTCGAGCACGAGCGGAGCGCTCCTGCGGTCCATCCCGGGTGTTATCGGATCGAGCGGTTCGAGGACTTGTGCCAATTTTGCCGGGTTTGACGCGGGCCGAGACCAAGGACTGGCCCACCAATCCCAATTCATCGAGGTGTAACCGACCGGGGCCAAACCGGCACTTTCCTGTGAGAGCGCCGCAGGGAGGCTCGCTCGGTTCGAAACCCACGCCACCAGGCGTGGATGGCTGGCCAGGGTATTCGCGACCGGTGTCAGGGCGCCGGTAGCGATGGCTGCTGGCCATCAACGGCCGGTCTGGGGTCGCCCCATCTGAGCGGGATGGGTGCGGTCCCGCCGGCCGTTTGCCTTACTGCGGTGGGGAACACCCTGGATTCGCGGCGCCGGCCGTCGTATTGTTGCGGGATCGTGCTTGGCGTCATGATTCACCCAGACGATCCGGGTCGCGCCCTGGGATGCTTACACCTACCGCCTTCGCGGTATGGCCTGGGCTGACAAGCGGGAGTTCGATAAAGCCATCGCCGATTTCAGCGAGGCCATGAAACGGGGCCTGCTCGATGAAGATATCTATATTCGGCGGGCCAATGCCTTCCGAGAGAAAGCCGACTACGACCACGCGATCGCGGATTACAACGAGGCCGTCTTGCGACCGCTGCGCGATGGGGCCGCCTATGTCGGTCGCGGGAATGTCTGGGCCGAAAAGGGGGAGTACGACAAGGCTCTGGCCGACTACAACGAGGCCATCCGGCTCGATCGGAAATTCGCCTTGGCCTACCTCAACCGCGGCATCGTCCGGCGATACCTCAAGGCTTACGACGCGGCCCTTGCCGACTTCGACGAGGCCATCCGCCTCGATCCCAAGGAGGCCTCCCCGCACTACAATCGCGCTGGCATCTTGTTCTTGGCGCACCGTGATGGGGCTGTGGAGGAGATCAAGGCGGTGCTGGACCTCGTGGGCTGGCGGGCCAATCTCTCGATGTACGCCGCGCTGCTGGGCCACCTCGCCGCCCGGCGCGCCCACCAGAGGGGGCAAGCCCGGACGTTGCTCGACGATCTGGCCGCCCGGTGCGACGCCGCCGCGTGGCCTTACCCGATCGTCCAGTACCTCCGCGGCGAGATCGGCGCGGCCGGCCTGATGGCGGCCGCGGTCGACAACGACAAGCGGACGGAGGCCCACTGCTTCTTGGGTCTCGACGCGCTGGAGAACGGCCGGAAGGCGGCGGCCGAGGACCATTTCCGAGGGGTGAAGGAGCAAGGCAACCCGCGGTTTTGGGAGTATGCGATCAGCATCGCCGAGCTGGACCGCCTCCGGGCGGAAGGAGCCGAGGGGGACGGGCCGTGATTCCTCGCCGCGGCTCCTTCCCAGAAACGGACGCGGTGGGACGATCGGCGTTTTTCTATCCTGCCGGCATCTCGCTCGATGAGCAGATCGAGGCCCAACAGAGCGGAAATCCACCGGGAGGAGATCAGGATCAGGGCTTCGGTTGATCCGGCTTTTTGTCTGCCTTGCCGAGAGCCACCTTCCTGGCCTCGACCGTGTCGTGCTGGATTTGCACGCCGACCGGCTCGGCGGGCTCCCGTTTCCGCAAGGGATCGGGCGGCATCATCTTGATCAGGAGGTGATTCGAGACGCCATTGGGCGTGGCCACGTTGATATCCAGGAGGGGACTGCCATCCGCGCTTGGGGTTGGGGCCGCGTCGCGGGCGATGGTGATCATCAACAGGTGGCGGCTGACCAGCACAGCCTGGGCCGGCTTCCCCCCCGCGATCACATGAGTATCGTGGACGCTGAAGTTTCTCCCCTCCACGAAGAGGGTGGATTCCACTCCCTGTTCGGGCGGCCGGCCGTGCCAGCCGGCCAGCGCGGGACGGAGCTGCAAGCCCAGGGAGCAGAAGATCCGCGAATCGTTGTTGTCGCCGCTGGAGGGAACCCGCACCAGCATGCGCTGCGTGGGCATCATGTCCCGGAGCTGCGCCAGACGCTCCGTGGCGATCAGGTACTCGTCCGGGCGGTATTGTCCTTCCACCTTGGCTCGGTTGAGGGCATTTTCCGCCGCGACCAGCTTGCGGCCCAGGACCGAGGCTTTCTCCAGGTGCGACCGCTGGCCGTCGCCCACCTCGCTGGTGCGAAACCAGCTCGCCACGGTGACGAATTCGATCTGGGGAATGAAGTTGGGCATCTCGATCAGCGCGGTGCATTCCCGCTGGCCGGGCTCGATGCTCTGATCGTTGCCCAGCGGGTTGGGCAAGCGGCCGTTGAGCAAGAGCGCGATGTCGGTCAGGAGGCGACCGTCACTTCCGCTTCGGGTCTGGAGTCTCGGGTAGAAGACCCAGCCGAACGTACTCTGGCCGGCGCCGAAGCCCACCATGGTCGGGTTCAGGCGAATGGCCGTCTCCTCATCCGTGGAGCGGCGGTCGGCCGTGAGGCCGGCGAGCGCCCGGGTGGGGCCGACCGGCCCCGAGCCGACCAGGTCCAGGGCCGTCTGCATCCGCCGGCTGTAGGCGTCGGCGACGTTCTGCTGGGCGATGACCGGCTCGATGGCATAAACGCGCAGGGGCCACTTGGCGTTCACATAGTGCTCGAAGGCACTCAGGGCCTTGTCGGAGATCTCCGGCTCGAAGAGGCACAGGCTGCGCAGAGTCTCCCGCGCGAGGGACGGGTCTTGATCGATCATGTCCTGCTTCAGGCGGCGGCTGACGCCGGCGGCCTGGATCCGCAGGGCGAATGCCAGGAGGCTCACGACCTCCGTGCGCTGATCGCTCCGTTCGATCGCGGCGTGCGCGGCCTGGACCGAGGTCCTTTCCACCTGGGTGTCCTGGATGCCGCGCGGATGCAACTGGGCGATCCGGACGTAGTCCCGCCGGGCGATCTGGTCGCCGAGCTCCTCGAGTGGATCGCTGACGGAGGCGAGCTTGGGGGACCGGACGGGGGTCGCGGCCTGCTCGAGCAGGTGATAGGACGACTCCAGCTCGTTGCGGAGCCATTCCGCAACCCGCGCCGAGCGATGATGCGGCTCGTCCCCGAGGTCCCTGGCGAGTTGATGCTCGGTTTCCTCACGGAGCCGCTCGATGCTGGCTCGCCCATAGAAGAGCTCGGTGTCGGCGAACGAAACCAGTGAGAACCGTCCGCTACTCGGCGCCGCGGGCTGGTCGCAGGCTTCCGCCTCCTGGTGGCAGATCGCCTGGGTCAGGTTGTTGACCGTCTCGTTGATCACGACAGTCCGCAACGCGCTGCGCAGCGTGTGCTTGGTCATGACCGGCCTGGCCGAGACGGTGATGATCGCGCCCTTGCCGCGGCGGCTCCGCGGCCCGGGCGAGAGCGTCACCGGAATCCGGACCAGGTACAAGCCGTAGCCCGGCCGGTCGGCCAGGTCGTCTCCCGCGTTGATGCGCCGCAACTGGTTGACGTGGTTGAGATAGTTCGAATGCTCGTCGACCACGACGGTCGGTTCCAGGGACAGCGGCGGCCTGGGGGCCGTCGGGTTCGATACGGGGAGTTCCGCGTCCAGGCTGGCGCGCTCCTGGTCCAGCGCACGGAGCTGGGGGGTCGAGTCGGCGACGGCGGAGGCGTTCGCGGCCCTCGGCACCTGGTTCGTCCCGACCTGGATGAGCTTCGTCTCGGACTCGCCGCGCGACACCGAGGCGTTCAGATCCCCCTTGAAACCCAGCTTGAGCCACTCGGCCATCTGGGACTCATACTCGGAGCGAAACTTGGCCAGACGGTCCTGACCCCAAACGTCGGGAGTCTTGACGCCGATGGTCCCGTAGGAGGTCATCACGCGATCGAGCTCGTCGATCATCTGCTCGGCCTCGGGGAGCCGGACCGGCTCCTCCGCCTTCAGGCTCCAGCTCGCCGGGCGAAACCCGTCACCGGTCCCGCGACAGGCCAAACCCTGGATCGCGATCGCCGCGAGCAAACCCGCGCGGGCGGCGAGCGAACGTCGAGCCAGTCGTCGAGCGAACATGAAGTCCTCGCGTCCGGGCCGTTCGACCCCAACGATACGGTTTTCCAACAATCTTGGCGTGGATTGGATTCGCGCGCCGGAATTCGCCGCGATCCCACCTTTCCTTTCGATGTGGCACGACTTGCTCGCGTGCAATGCGGCATTATCCGGAAGTCCCCGCCGCTGTCAACGCCGGATCATCCCAGGCCGGCAGCGAATCCATCCAGACTTCTCGGCGCTCCCCTGCGTGTCACCACCAAGTGACCACGTTCGTGAGAACGTGGTGCGGACGGGGAACCTCCAACCTCGCACGTCAGTGCGACCGCCATGCCTGGGGATCGGGCTGACGCCCGAGGTTGGGGGACCGTCGTCCCGTCCGAACCACACACTCACGTGTGTGGTCACGGGCTCGGGGCTCGTCCGGCTCGGCGGCGGTCACCGAGCAGTCGCAATCCATCCCGCTCACGTCTTGCCAGGGAGGATGCGGCGTGGTAATCTATAATCGTCGAATGTTCACGAAGGGTGATTTGAGAATGCTCCGGCTATGATGGCCCCGGCCATGCGGCTCCGCATGGATGGGGTTTTTTAACGCCCGTGACTCGCTGCGGTTCTGGGACTCTTCATTCTCGAAAGGACCACGACCATGCGCTGGCATCAACAACGGAGCTGCTGGTGGTCGGACCCGCGTCGGGCGCGAAGGACGGCGTTGCCCACAGTCGATCCCCTCGAAGGCCGGGCCTTGCTGGCCCAGGCGGCGGTGATTCCCGGCATGGGAGTCCCGGGCAATCTGCTCCCTCAATCGACCGGCACGAATTCGACGACGACCCCGATGAGGACCTCGACAAGCCCGCCCTCGCGGAAAACCGGGACGGCTACAATCACACTCGGAGGTCACGGGGGATCCAGCGGCGTTTCGTTTCCAGTCCCGGGCGAGTTCCCCAGCCCGGGGCAGTTCCTGCCGTCCGGCGCGCCGAGCACGATACGGACGACGAACCTGAGGCTCCACGGGGTGCCCAGGAGCGGCCAGTCGCTCCCAGGCATGACCACCGCGATGACCCCGCCCCCGGCGGCCGCTCCGACGGGCCCTTCGGCGGTGGGTGGGCATCACGGCCATCACCACAACCATCACCATCGCTAGAGCGGGTTTCGCTCGAAATCCGTCGCACAGAGGGCCGGCTGTGTCGGCCGAACGCCCGTGGGATCCCGACCGCAGAGCGGGCTCGAGGGTTCCCAGCCGATCCCGGCCGGCACAGCCGGCCCTCCAGTCCATCTTGCCGGGACAGATTTCAATCGGTTTCCGCGCGAAATCCGGCTCCTGGGCTCGCCTGCCTGGGATGCTCCCGTTCGTGATCAGGTTCCCTCGACCCGGCTGTGCCCATCCCACACCCGGCGGCGCGGGGCGGGGCGGGGCGCGGCGCGGGCTTTGCATGACGATCCTCCGTGGCCTCCGGCGCATTCGGGCGCGGCCCGGATGTCGCTCTGGGCGGCGGTTCCGAGGCGGAGCGGCAGCGGAACCCAGGTCGCGCGGAGCGCCCCTGATCATGCGCCGATGGTCCGCGCGTGCCGGTCTGGCTGGTGCCCGCCGACGAGGAGCGGCAGATCGCCCGCTGCGCGGGCTCAGTGGTCAGGAGTCCGCAGTAGCCAGTACGCAGTACGCAGTGAAGAGAAGACCGGGCCTCTCGTCGAGTGCCTGGATCCTGCCGGGTCTGGCTCGTCAGCTCGCGACAGCGACTGCGTACTGTGTACTGCGGACTATCCCAGCGGCGGCAACTTCGTGCCGAATCGCTGGGTCACCAGGATGACATCCTGGATATTCACCACGCCATCGCCGTTGATGTCGCCGTAGATGGTGGGCTGGGCCCCGTCGCGCCTCTGCCATTCGTCCAGGACGCCGAGGATGTCCGACTGGTTGACCACGCCGTCGTCGTTGAAGTCGCCCGGCAGGACGTCGAGCCGCCGGGTGAACGGGGCGATGAGCGGGCTGCTGATCGTGATCGTCAAGCGGTCGGCCTTCTCGATCGGCCGGGCCAGGGTGATGGTGTAGTTGGTCCCCGCGCCTGAGATCGTGACCGGCCCATAGTTCGTGCCGCTGGCGCTGGTGAGCGCGACATCGGCGGCCGTGAGGGACTCGGCCTGGCCGAGGGTGATCGGCACGGAGCGGATGCCCAGCCAGGGCAGGTCGGTGTTCCGGCCGGCGGGGAGCAGGCGCAGCCCGTCGGCGGCCGTCTGGAGGGCCACGGTCTGGTTCCCCCAGCCGACGGCGACCGCGTCGACGACGGTCTGGACGTTGAAAGCGCCGGTCGTCACGGCCAGGCCGCTGCCCGAGACGGTGAGCGTATAGCCGAGGCCGGCCTTGTTGACGCTCAGGCCGGTGAAGGTGGCCACGCCCCCCTGCGCCGTCACACTGCACGGGCCGCTGAGGGTGGCCCCGCCGGGATCGTTGGCCATCGCCACGGTCACGGTACCGCTGAAGGCGGTGTCCACGGCGCCCGAGCCCTCGACCGCGGTGACAGTCAGGGTAAAGGGAGAGCCGGCCGTGACGCTGCCCGAGGGCTGCACCGTCACCTCCAGGCCCGTGGCCACCACGGGTGGACCCTGGACCTCGAACGCGCCGATGTCGACCCGGCCGTTGACGATCCGTGCATACGTGCCGCCGCGCTGGTCGGTGGTGACGCCGGCCGGGACCAGTGCGGTGTTGCCGGCACCGATGGCGGGGCTGCCGGGGAGGAGGGCCTCGGTCCAGGTCGGACCGCCGTTGTCCTGGAGCGGACCGAGCCCGGGGTCAACCCCGGTGATGGTCTGTTGCAGCGACCCGAGATCCCCCGCGCCGACCAGGTCGTTGCTGCCGGTCAGGTCCGTGTTGCCGAGGTCCCCGGTGTCGGCCAGGTCGGCCGTGCGGGAGTCGCTGGTACTGGTGTCGCCGGCCACGATCGTATTGGACAGCCTGAGGGTTGCCCCGGACCCGGCCGCGTTGCTGATGCCGCCGCCGGACCCACTGGCCGTATTGCCGCTGATGGTGTCGTCGGCCAGGGTCAACCCGGCGGTATTGGAGATGCCGCCGCCGGCGCTCCCCAGGGCCGTGTTGCCGCTGAGGGTGCTGTCGACGATCGTCATCGTGCCCGCGTTGGCAATGCCGCCGCCGGCTGCCGAGCTCGTGGTGTTCCCGCTGACGGTGCTCTGGCTGATCGTCGCCGTGCCGGTGTTGGCCAGCCCCCCGCCAGGGGCCAACTGGGTGGAATTGCCGCTGATCGTGCTCGCCAGGACGCTCAGGCTGCCCGTGTTGGCGATGCCGCCGCCGCTGCCGCCGAAGGCGGAGTTGCCCTGGACCGTGCAGTCGCTCAGCGTCAGCGTGCCGTTATTCTGAATGCCGCCCCCATTGGCGGCGACCCCACCGGTGATGGTCAGCCCACTGATCGTGACATTCGAGACCGGATCAATGCTGAAGACCTGGCTGTGGCCGCCGCCGGAGATGGCCAGTTGGCCGGCGCCCGGCCCCTGGATCGTCAGGGTGCCCGACGGCTTGCGAATCTCCAGGGGCCCCGAGGTCAGCGTGATCGTCTGCCCCGCCAAGCCCGGACCGAAGGTGATCGTATCGTTCCCCGGATCCTGGTCGGCCTGGTTGATCGCCCACCGCAACGCGCCCTCGCCCGAATCGCCGAGGGCCACCACGCTGTAGGTCGACCGCAGCGCCCGCCCTTCCAGCGCCTCGACCATCCAACCGCGCAGCGCCGGGCGCCGTGGTGGGCGGGACGCCCGGTCGCACTCCGTGCGACGGCCGCCCCTCCGGATCGGGAAGCCATGCGTGCCACTCATCCTTGCTCTCTCCAGAGTTGGGGCTCGCGCGCTCGGTCCGCAGTCTGGCCCGAGCGCCACGGAAAACACCGGAGCGGACTCCGGGAATCTTCAAAAATTGTGCCAACCGCCTAAAAAAATTCCAATCGGTTGCCCGTCGCCAGCTAAGAGGATGCGGCGGGGTTCCGGACTTGATGGTTCGGCGGCTTGGTCCTTGGGTCCCAGGTTGGGTTGAGGGATGGCAAAAGAAAGGCCCCGACGCCGTGTGCTTGAGCACCCGGAGCCGCCTCGGGCCGGGCTCATGGTCCGTCATGACGGGATGAAGTCACCCGTCACGACATGCATTCTCCCGACTCCTGGGCGGCCTGTCAAGAAGCTTTTTCGTCTTTTTTGACTCAAAAGTCTCGCTCTCACGATCACCATACGGCGGATCAGGCGGGTCGTGACGGGGCTCGAGTCTGGGTTCCTGACCAGCCGGAGTGTGCAGCTTGCGGGTGGAGAGGACGGCGCAGGTCATCCCGCGGAGACCTCCTGCGATCGGCCGAAGCCCCGCACGAGTGCCCGGGCCATCAGCCCCGCGGCGATGACGACGTACAGCCACGGTGAGACCGCACTGGTCAGGGAGAGGACTTGCCGGACCGGTGCGAGGACGGCCGGGAGATCGTCGGGGAACGCGACAAAATAGGCCAGGACCAAGCCCGCCAGGATCGACCAGCGTCTCAACTCAGTCGACATGGGGACCCTCCCTTCCGATTGCTGGGGTTGCCGGCGGCGCCAGCCGGGACAAGATCATCATGCCGGCGCCGGCGAGCGTCAGGATGACGGCGATCTTCGCGAGCGTCGTCGACCCGAGGCCGCCCGAGACGGCCACCTGCGCGGCGTTGGCGCCGAGACTGACTCCCACGACGTTGGCCTCCGCCGAGGCGGCGATCGCCATGAAGATGCCGATCAGGAGTAGCTTCATCTCCACCGTCCGCGATCGGACCAGGATCACGAGGATCGCCAGGATCAGGAATCCGGTGGAGAGCGTCGTCATCGCGACGACGGTCGGGATCGAGTCATTCATCACGTCGGCTCCCAGGCTCAGAGTCTGTCTCCCAACGGGTGCGAAGTCACTGTCGCAGGGTGGGTGCAACCCACCGATCCTCAAGAGCGCCAAGGCGTTCCGTTGGTGGGTTGCACCCACCCGACAACGGTCAGACCGGGCTGAGGGACCAGACTCTCCGTGCGATCAACGCATCGGGCGATGGGCGGAAGGGCGTCGCCGGTCGCCTCGTCGGTGAGGTTGGACCATACCCGCGACAGCCATTTGGTGCAATGCCGGGGCCGGACCGGACCGGACCGGACCCAGGGTCGCCGCTTAACGGCTCGGGGCAACAGGGGTCCCGTCCCCCGGGCGGGGATGCCGCTCGTCGGGCGGCGGCGGGCTCGGGTTGCGGATGGTGCCGTCCTCCGCGAGGGAGAGACCGGCGAGCCGCTCGATCCGGTCGCGCAGGGCGGGCGCGGGGGCCTCGTCGAGGGCGGGCGCGTCCCAGATGCCGATCCGGCCGTCGGGGGTGGCGATCACGATCCGGCGGGCGTCGCGGCTGAAGACGCCGGCGGCGAGCTCCTCGCGGGCCAGGGGCGGGCCCAGCGCCCGACCGGTGGCGAGGTCCCAGAGCCGCGTGATGTGGTCGGCCCCGGTGATCAGCGCGGTGCGGCCGTCCGGGCTCAGCGCCAGGCGCGCCACTCGCCCCGCGCCGTGGACCAGGGGCCGGTCCCGCCGCGGCTGGACCGTCAGGTCCGCGAGCTGGGCCAGGCCGTCGCAGACCACCAGCACGGTTTTCCCATCCGGATCGAAGGCCACCGCGTTGCGGCCAGGTGGGCTGGACCAGGTGCCGAGATCCTGGGAGTTGGACCGGTCCAGGACCTTCACCCCGAAGTCGGTCACGACCGCGATGGCCCGGTCGCCGAGGCCGAACGCCACCGCGCGGACGGGGCCCACCCCGGGCTCGACGGCAATTTTCTCGGCGAGATATTCCCGCACCACGCCCCCCGTGGCCGTCGCGCGCAACTGGACCCGGCCGCCGGGGTCGCCCACGAGGAAGCTCTGGCCGTCGGCGCTGAAGGCCGCGCACGAGGCCGCGCGGGCCGGCGGCGCCGGCGGGCGGGGCTGCCCGGTCGCGCGATCCCAGAGCCGGATCGACCCGTCCTCGCCGGCGGTCAGGAAGACCCGGCCGTCGGAAGCGAACGCCACGGCCGCGACCGCCGACGGGTGGACCGGCGGCAGGTCGATCGGGCGGCCGCCGTCGAGGTCCCAGAGCCGGACCCGGCCCGCGGCCGAGCCGGTCAGCAGGGTGCGACCGTCGGGGGCCAGAGCCAGGCTGGAGAGGCCCCCGTGCTGGAACAGCCAGCGCGGCAGGCGGTCGCCGCCGGGCAGGCGCCAGAGCTGCGGCTCGGAATGGTCGTGGCCGCCCGCGCTGGCCGAGAGCGCCCGGGTGCCGCCGGGGTCGAAGCACACGGAGCAGACGGTCCCCTCGGCGGCGTGGGCACGGCCGAGGAGCTGCCCGGTCATCGGCAGGAAGAAGCGGACGCCCTTGTCCTCGCAGCCGGTGAGCAGGACCCGGCCGTCGGGGCGGAAGGCGACCGCCCAGACCGGGGCGGGGTGCCACATCGGGCGGCCCACGGCGCGGCCGGTCGCCGCCTCCCACAGTTGCACTTCCCCGCCGACAATCGGCCGCCACTCCCCCTTGGGTCGCTCCAGGATCACGACTCCGCCGGAGGCGATCAGGGCACCGTCGGGGCTGAAGGTGATCGCCCGGACCCGCCCGCGTTGCCGCGGGGCCGGCCCGCGGAGCGCGCCGGTCGTCGCGTCGCGGATCTCGACGAAGCCGTTGCGGGTCCCGGTCACCAGCGTCTGGCCGTCCGGGCTGAAGGCGACCACCATCACCGGGCCGGCCGCGGGCAGCCGGCCGCACCGCGGCCGGCCCGTGGCCGCGTCCCAGAGCCGGGCGGTGCCGTCCATGCCCCCGGTCGCGACGACCGTGCCATCCGGGCTGAAGGCGGCCTGCAGCTTCTGGAGCACCGCGGTATCGGGCTGCACTCCGGGGTGGCTCATCCGGGCGCCGACGGGGCGGCCGGTCGCCACGGACCAGACCTGGGCCCCCTCGTCGCAGACGGTCAGGAAGGTGCGGCCGTCGGGGCTGAAGCGCACGTCCGTCACCCGCGCCGGATGGGGCAGCGGGGGCCCGGCCGGCTCGCCGGTGGCCGCGTCCCAGAGCCGGGCCGCGCCCGGCCGGCCGTCGTAGGCCCCGCAGCCGGTCAGCAGGCGCCGGCCGTCGGGGCTGAAGGCGACCGCCCAGACCATGTGGGCGTGCGCCATCGGCTGGCCCACGAGCTTGCCCGTCTCGGCCTCCCAGAGCCGGGCGATCCGGTCCCCGCCCCCGGTCAGGGCGGTCCTGCCGTCGGGGCTGAAGGCGACCGCCCAGGTCCAGCCGGCATGGGGGAACCCCGGCCGGCGCCGGACCAGGAACGGCTCCCAGGCGGCGAGGTTGGCCCGGGCGACGCGCCCCAGGTCGGGATCGCCCGAGCGCTCGGCCAGGTCCAGGGCGCGGGCGAACCAGAGGAGGCCCGCGCCGAGCTCGCCGGTCTCGCAGAGCATCAGGCCCTGGTCGATCCCGGTGCCGGCGAGCATCCGCTCGGCCTTGCGGGTCTCCTCCGCGGCCCGGTGCCGGGCCGTGGCGGCGTCCGCCGCCGCGGTGGTCGCGCGGTGCCATTGCCAGGCGACCAGCCCCAGGCCCAGGACGCTCACCAGCACCACCGCCGCCGACAGCCCGGTCACGGCCGGCCGCCGCCGGGCCCATTTCCAGGCCCGCTCCCACGCGGGCGTCGGCCGCGCCCGGATCGGCTCGCCCGCCAGGAAGCGGGCCAGGTCCTCGGCCAGCTCGGCCGCCGTGGCGTAACGGTGGGTCGGCGCCTTTTGCAGGCACTTCAGGCAGATCGTCTCCAGGTCCCGCGGCACCTGCGGCTGGAACTGCCGCGGCGCGACCGGGTCTTCGTTCCGCACCAGGAGGAGAGTGTCCAGAGTCGTCGGGCCGAGCAAAGGCACGCGGCCGGTGAGCATCTCATAAAGGATGACGCCGAGGCTGTAGACGTCGGTGGCCGGCCCGACCAGGCCGGCATTCCCGGCGGCCTGTTCGGGGGCCATGTAGCTGGGCGTGCCGAGGATGTCCCCGGTCGGGGTCTCCGCCGCGGTCGCGGCCAACCGCTTGGCGACCCCGAAGTCGGTGATCTTCACGGTGACCCGCGCCAGGTCGAGGGCCGGGGAAGCGCCGTCGGGCTCTTGCTCCCGCGCCCCGGGCCCAGGGCCGCCGAGTCCGGCCAGCATGACGTTCGACGGCTTCAGGTCGCGGTGAATGATGCCGCGGCCGTGCGCGGAGTGGACGGCGCGGGCCAGGGTCTCCACCAGCGCGGCGGCCAGGCGGGGCGGATGGGGCCGGTCCAGGTGATGCGACAGCGGCTCGCCCTCGACCAGCTCCATCACCAGGTACAGCCGCCCCTGGTGCTCGGGCATTTCGTAGAGCCGCACGATATTGGGGTGCTGGAGGTGGGCCAGCGCCTCGGCCTCGAGGCGCGAGCGCCGCAGCTCGCGCTCGTCGCCGGACCGGAGTCGCTTGAGCGCCACCATCCGGCCCAGCCGCCGGTCGCGGGCCTTGTAGACGACGCCCATGCCGCCGCGGCCGAGGAAACCGACCACTTCATAGCCGGGGAGCTCGGGCCAGGATTGTGGCTCCGCCGCGTCCCTGGCCGTTTCACCGAGCCGCTCCGGCTCAGGACAGGTGCGCCAGCAGGCCCAGTCCGGGTTGGCGGTGGCCGGCAGCCGGAGTGCCGACAGGACCGGGTCGGAGGCGGAGTCGAATCCCCGGATCGTGGCGTCGCAGGCGGCGCAGCCTTCCAGGTGGTCCGCCAGGGCGTCGAGCTGCTCCTCCGGCAGCAGGCCCAGGTGGAAGGACAGCAGCTCGCGCTCGGTCGGGCAGGTCGAGGTCGGCGACACGGGGATTCCTCGGCGGTGGACGTCCCTGTTTGCAGCGCAGGCACCGGGCTACCCTCCTTATCGTGACCGCGTGACAGGTTTCGATCAACGGCCCGGCGGGCGGATTCCGATGCTGATGTCGGCGAAATGAGCACCATGCACTGACTGGAGCGGCCTGAAGGGCCGCGGAAACGGCAAGTGTCCCGCAACCGGACCGAGTTTCCGTCCACCTTCGCTTGACGGGTGGATTGGTGGGACGGCTCTCCCGAGCCGTCCCAGCCGACGGCTCGGGAGAGCCGTCCTACCGGGAGCGAACCCCACGAAAGCCGTGCTGCACCCATCCATCGAAGGTTGACGCCACACGAGGCTGTGCCGCAACCAGGATGTCCCCGGACGTGAACCGGCCCGGGCGTGCGCTCGCGGGCCGGTGGTGGGCGGCTCGATGTCGAGGGACTCGCGGGAGGCCCCGGCCGCCGCCGGGGTGGCGGGGCCGGCCTCCCTCACCCTCAGCTCGTGACGGTGACTGTGAAGGTCTGGCTGGCACTGAGATGGCCGTCGCTGACCATGGCTGTCAGATACAGGATCCCCGTGAAGCCAGTGTTGGGCGTGATCGTCAGCGTGTACCCGCTGACGCTGACACTCGCCTGGCCCTGGCCGGGCTGGGCATTGACCAGCAGGCTGGGATTGGCATTATAGGCGGAGCCGAGCTGCGCGATCAGCGTGCCGGTCAGGCCGCCCCCGCTCCACTGGTAGAATCCACCGTT
>JAJPJC010000320.1 GCA_021324445.1 Isosphaeraceae bacterium | reverse complement strand
TGGTTGGGATGGGGCCCGAGGCCCGCCAACCGCGCACGTCCGTGCGATCCGCGGGTGGAGTCGGGCTGACGCCCGAGGTGGGAGGACCTTCGTCCCGTCCCAACCACCACTCCCGTGCCTGGTCACCCCGGGCACGGCCCGGCTCCGGTGGTGATCACCGAGCAGTCTCGAGGAAGCAGACCGCAATCGAGGCGACGACGATGGCCCAGTCAAACGGATGGAGCTGCATGGGTCGCTGGAATCTTCTGGAAGTAAGGTGTCCGTGAAAGGTGAAGATCCTATCACGAAACCACCGTCGCGACCAAGACCTGACCGGCGCAACGGCCGGGATTCTACGGGACCCGCGTGAGGAAATTCCCGCTGGTGAACGCGCCATCGGCGGCCAGGATCCCGCCGAAGACGGTCACCTGGAGCGTCCCCTTGGTCGGCTTGGCCAGACGGACAGTGACTGTGTGGGCGTTGCCGTCATAGGTGACCTCCCCGATCCGCACGACCTTGGAGAAGACGAGCTTTCTCTTCTTCTTGACACCGAGGGCCACGTCGTAGCACCCGAGGTTGGTGGCAAAGGATGGGTTGAGCGCCTCGTTGAAGCCGATCGTGATCTCGGGTTGGGGGAGGAGCGGCCATGAGCGGCGGCCAGGCGACCCCGCGCGACTCGCTCTCGGCGAGCCAGGCCGAGGAGGTCGATCGGATCTGTATCCGCTTCGAGCGGGCCTGGCGGGACGGGCAGCGGCCGCGGATCGAGGCCGTTCTCGCCGAGGCGCCCGCAGCGGCGCGGCCGGCGCTGCTTCGTGAGCTCCTTGCCGTGGAACTGGAGCTGAGGCGGCGCGAGGGCGAGAGCCCGACGCTCCGGGAATACGCCGAGCGGTTCTCGGGCGAGGACGCGCTGGTGGCCGAAGCCTTCGGCCGAGAGCGGCCCACGGCCGGGTCCGAGGTCGCTGTCACGCCCCCCCCGCGGTCGCGCGACGACGACGGGCTCAATCTGCTCTTCGGCGTACTGGCCCTCCAGATGGACTTCATCTCGCGTGCGGCGCTGTAGGCGGCCGTCGCCGCCTGGGCGCGCGACAAGGCGCAGCCGCTGGCCGCGATCCTGGTCGAGCAGCGGGCCCTCCCAGCCGCCCGCCGCGCGCTGCTGGAGCCGCTGGTGGCCGAGCATCTGCGCGTCCACGGCGAGGACCCCCAGCGGAGCCTGGCGGCGCTGAGCTCCCTCGACTCGGCCCGCACCGACCCGGAGAGGGTCGCCGACCCCGACGTGCAGGCCACGCTGACCCTCGCCGCGGAGGATCGCCGCGCGGACGCATCCGAGGCGGATCCGACCGGCGGCGTGGGCCGCGGGCCGCGGTTCCGGGTCCTGCGGTTCCACCGCCGCGGCGGACTGGGCGAGGTCTTCATCGCGCGCGACGAGGAGCTGAAGCGCGAGGTCGCCCTCAAGCGGATCCAGGACGGCTTCGCCCACGACCCGGCCAGCCGGGCGCGGTTCGTGAGGGAGGCCGAGGTCACCGGGCGGCTAGGCCAGCAGCCCCTTGATGATCTGGCCGCTGACGTCGGTGAGGCGGAAGTCGCGGCCCTGGAAGCGGTAGGTCAAGCGGGTGTGGTCAAACCCCAGCAGGTGGAGGATCGTGGCGTGCAGGTCATGCACGTGCACGCGGTCCTTGACTACCTGGAAGCCCAGCTCGTCGGTCTCGCCGTAGGTAATGCCGGGCTTGATGCCGCCGCCGGCCAGCCACATCGTGAAGGCGTTGGGATGATGGTCGCGGCCGTCGGTGCCGCCCCCCTGGACCATCGGGGTGCGGCCGAACTCGCCCCCCCAGACGACCAGCGTATCCTCGAGCATCCCCCGCTGCTTCAGGTCCTTGATCAACGCCGCGCAGGCCTGATCGGTCACCTGGCAGTTCTCCTTGATGTCGTGCACGAGGTTGCCGTGCTGGTCCCACGACTCGTGGAAGATCTGCACGAACCGCACGCCGCGCTCCAGCAGCCGACGCGCCAGCAGGCAGGTGTTGGCGAACGACGGCTTGCCGGGCTGGGCACCGTACATCTCGAGGATGTGCTGCGGCTCGTGGGTGATCTCCATCGTCGAGGGAGCCGCGAGCTGCATGCGGAAGGCCATCTCGAAGGAGTTGATCCGCGTGGCGATCTCGGGATCGCCCACCCGCTGGAGCTGGATCTGGTTGAGCTTGCGGACGACATCCAGGGAGTCGCGCTGGACTTCGTTGTCCACGCCGCGGGGGTTGGAGAGATACAAGACCGGATCGCCGCTGGTCCGGAACTGAACGCCCTGGTAGACGGTGGGCAAGAAGCCGCTGCCCCAGTTCGAGTTGCCGCCGCTGGGTCCTTTCTTCCCCGTGCTGAAGACCACGAAGCCGGGGAGGTCCTGCGACTCGCTTCCGAGCCCGTAGCAGACCCACGAGCCGATGCTGGGCCGGCCGAAGATCTGCGCGCCCGTGCTCATCATGATCTGTCCCGGCGCGTGGTTGAACGCGTCGGTCACCATCCCTCTCACCACCGCGATGTCGTCGACGACCGTCGCGAGCTGGGGCAAGAGCGTGGAGAGCTCGGTACCGCACCGGCCGTGCCTGGCGAAGGGGAACTTGGGCCCCAGCAGCTTGGAGCTGGGCTTGATGAAAGCGGCGCGGTAGCCCTTGATGAGGTCGGCCGGCGGCAGCGTCCCGTCGAACTTGGCGAGCTGGGGCTTGTGATCGAAGAGTTCCAGGTGGCTGGGCGCGCCCGCCATGAAGAGGAACAACACCCGCTTGGCCTTCGGGGCATAGTGCGGCACCTTGGGAGCCATGGGATTGACCGCCGCGACCGGCTGCGCCTCGGCCGCGTACCCCTCCTGTCGCAGGAGATGGCCCAGCGCCATGGCCCCGAGCCCGACGCCGCATTGTTCGAAGAACCAGCGCCGGGTGACCTGGCGCGGGTCGGCGTGGCGATAGAGATGATCCTGGCAGTTCATGGCGTCGTCTCTCCTCCAGCGGTTTTCTCGGGATTCTCATTCAGGGCCCGGGCCAGGATGGGTGCGGCCCAAGCGTTCTCCTCGGGCCGCAACCGCGGCCGGGGCGGTTGCCTGTAATCGATGACCAGATCATAACCCGCCCGGTCCATCAGGTTGTGGAGTATGGAATTGAGATCGAGGACCGGTTCGGAATCCTTCGGAAGCAGGGGGATCGGGATTGCCGGGATGGGGGTCGTCCAGGAAAACGAGTAAAGGACG
>JAJPJC010000279.1 GCA_021324445.1 Isosphaeraceae bacterium | reverse complement strand
CGCGAGGCGCGGCGGAAGCAGCGACGATTCCGCCATGACCCGGCCGCTTATCTCGCGAAATTGGAGCAACAGTGCCTCCAGTTAACTTTGCCATCCTAGAAAAAAAAGACCCGCGGCGTGGGGCCAGTGTGCCGGGGTCCTCGGCGAGCGCGGGCGGGGGTCGTCGCGCGGTGCAGGCCGGGCGGTCGGGCCCGGCCCGTTGCGTCGACCGGAACTCTGGTGGGGTACACGAAGAAACGCCTCCCGCGGCCGGCCACTCCGACCGAGGGAGGCGTCTGAGCGTTGGGGAGCGGAGTCTCCCTTCCCGATTGCCGATGGCCGCGCGGTCGGTCCCAGGGGCCCTGCCGCGCGCAGGCCGTTCAAACGCTGGTGCCAACGGCTTCCAGGGTCTTGCTGGCCTCGGCGCTGGCGGCCAGCTCGGCCTCCATCTCGCGGAGCTCCTTGCTCTCAGTCTTGCTCCGCCAGACGGCCCAAACGACGCCGGCAAGACAGAGGACGCCGACCAGGTACAGCCACCAGGCTCCCTGCTCCGAGTAGTAGAGGATCGGCACGACGGCCAGCAGGGAGACCATGTTCATGACCTTGATCAAGGGGTTGAGGGCCGGGCCGGCGGTATCCTTCAGGGGGTCGCCGACGGTGTCGCCGGTGACGGCCGCCTTGTGCGCCTCCGAGCCCTTGCCGCCGTAGAGGCCATCCTCGATCGACTTCTTGGCATTGTCCCAGGCACCGCCGGCGTTGGCCATGAACACGGCCAGGAGCTGGCCGGTGATGATCATGCCGGCGAGGTAGCCGCCCAGGGCCTGCGACCCGAGGAAGATGCCGACCAGGATCGGCATCAGGATCGCCAACAGCGCCGGGCCGATCAGCTCGCTCTGAGCCGCGGCTGTGCAGATATTCACGACGCGGCCGTAGTCGGGCTTCTTGTTGCCGGCCCAGATCTCCGGATCGCGGAACTGGACGCGGCACTCCTTGACGATCAGGAACGCCGCGCGGCCCACGGCGCGGATCAGCATCGAGCTGAACAAGAACGGCACCACGCCGCCGATCAAGGCGCCGATGAACACCATGGGATAGGCGATCGACAGCCGGCCCGCCTCGGCGTGATACTGCGCGACGGTCATGTCACCGATCTTCGCCTCGCTCTGGACGGCGATCACCGCGATGAAGCTGGCGAAGAGGCTCACGGCCGCGATGACGGCACTGCCGATGGCGATCCCCTTGGTCTCCGCCTTGGTCGTGTTCCCCACCGCATCCAGGTCGGCCAGGATCTGGCGGGCCCGCTTGTAGTTCTCCTCGCCCATCTCCTCGCGGTCGTAGCCCATCTCACCGATCCCATTGGCGTTGTCGGCGACCGGGCCGAAGACGTCCATGCTGATGGTGTTGCCGGTGAGGGTCAGCATGCCGATGCCGCACATGGCCACGCCGTACGCCACGAAGATCGGCGAGGCCCCGCTGTAGATCAGCACCGAGAGCAGGATCGCCAGCGCGATGACCAGGGTGGCCACCACCGCCGACTCGTAGCCGACGGCGAACCCCTGGATGATGTTGGTCGCGTGGCCAGTCTGGCAGCTCTTGGCCAGGGACTTGACCGGTCCGTACTGGGTGTGGGTGTAGTAGCTGGTCAGCTTGTTGAGCGTGATGGCCAGGATGATGCCGATCAGGCAGGTCCAGGCCGGTCGCATGTCCAGCCCGCGGAAGCCCAGGCTGGCCCAGGTGGGCAGGCGGTCGCCGTCGGCGAGGAGATCGCCCTGGAATTCCCGGATGAACCTGCCAAACTTCTCCTTGTACGCCGTTGGGTCCTGGTCGCGCAGCGCCAGGTTCGCCCGCTCAAAGAGTGATTTCTGCGCATTGAAGTCGGGCGCCAGCATGGATTCGGCGCCGCCCAGAGCCTGGGGATACTTGGCAAAATAGGCCTTGTCGAAGTGCAAGTAGCCCAGGCCCAGGAGCATGAACCCGACGACGCTGAAGATCGAGCCGAGCACGAAGCCGCGGTGGACCGAGTGCAGCGCCTCGTCGCTGGTGCTGTTGGGACCGGCCTTGACGGTGTAGGTGCTCCAGATCGAGCCCAGCACGCCGATGGCCCGGACCAAAAGCGGGAAGATGACCCCCTTGTGGCCGAAGCTGGCGTAGCCCAGGATCATGGCCGCGACGATGGTCACCTCGTAACTCTCGAAGATGTCGGCGGCCATGCCGGCGCAGTCGCCGACGTTGTCGCCGACGTTGTCGGCGATGGTGGCGGCATTGCGCGGGTCGTCCTCGGGGATGCCGGCCTCGACCTTGCCCACCAGGTCGGCGCCCACGTCGGCCGCCTTGGTATAGATCCCGCCGCCGACCCGCATGAACAGGGCCAGCAGCGTGCCGCCGAAGCCGAAGCCCAGCAGGACTTCATAAGCATGCTCGCCGTAGGCCATGAAAATGAGGGTGCCACCGAGCAGTCCCAGGCCGTCGGTGAGCATGCCCGTGATCGTGCCGGTGCGGTAGCCGAGCTGGAGGGCCGTGCCATAGCTGGTCCGGGCCGCCGCGGCGACGCGGAGGTTGCCACGCACCGCCAGGCTCATCCCCACGAAGCCCACCATCCAGGAAAACGTCGCCCCCATGATGAACGCGCCGACCCGGCCCCACACCACCTCCTGCGGGGACCCCGATTCGGCCGAGGCCCAGATCAGGGCCGCCAGCAGAAACAAGAGCAAGATGATCGCCTTGAACTGCCGCGCCAGGTAGGCATTGGCCCCCTGGCGGACCGCGGCGCCGATCTCGCGCATCCGCGTCGTCCCCTCGTCGGCCCCGAGCACCTGATTGACCAGGCTGCCGGCATACAGCAGCCCCGCGATCGCCACCCCGAGCACCAGCCAGAGCGCGACCTGCTCCCTCCAGTCGTAGGCCTCATCGCTCATGAAGGTGAACAGGTGGAACTCTTTCACGGCCTCCGGGTTCCGCTCCCCGGCCGGGATCGCCGCGGCGGCGTTCCGGGCCGGCGCCGGGGCGGTCTGGGCCGGTTCTTGTGCCGGGAGGCGCCCGGTCAGAACCAGGGCCACCGTCGCGAGGGTCGCGAACCCGATAGATCGCCAACGTTGCATGATCCATGTCTCCAGATTCGAGGAATTCCCGTCCTCGGTCGCGTGCGGTGGTCGATCCCTGGGCGGGCACCGCGATTGGCCGCGCGCGCTCGAGGAATCGCGTCGCAATCGGTTCCGTATGTTCGGGTTGGTGAAAGTCAGATCGGTTCGAGATCGAGGCCATCCGGAGGCGGTATCCCGGCTGTCGCCGCGGGCACCGACATCCTGGTGGAGATCGTGGGCACAGGGCCGGCGCAGCCACGCGGCGCCTCCACCCCGCCGACGCGAGGACCACGGCCACGGGGCGCCCGGCCGGGGGCCGGTCGGCGCCTGGGGGTCCGGAGACCCCACGCGCCGATGCCGACCTCAGGAGGTCCGCCCTCAGCCCGGGTCCGTTCCGGCCCCCGCCGGCGCGTCACGATTCGAACCGACCGACCCGCCGTTTTCCCCAGCGATTAAACACAATCCCCCGCCACCGGTGAAGAGTCTAGAACCAAAATCCCACCGCCGGCACCGTCCCGAGGGTCTCGCTCCGGAGTCCGCAGGAGTGGGTCGACCCGCGATCCTCGGACCTGTCCCGGCAGGGGCTTCTCGGCCCTAACCTTCTGGAAGAGCCGGGGTTCCGAGAGCCAGCCGGGGGAGCCAACCCGCGCGCCGGCCCGCGTCGCTGCGGGCGGTGGCGCTCGAGGCGCACGGTCGAGCCGGTCCCCCTACCGCCATTTCCCGCCGCGGCGGGCCCGTCGGCCCTTGCTGGCTCCCCCACCCCCCGCCCGAGGGGCTGATTTCTCAGGGCTGATCGGGGAACGTCCCTCTGGTTTGTCCCTGGGGTTCTGGGTAAGCTGTCAAGGTCAATCGTATGCCGGAGGCGAACGGATCGGCTGAAGTCCTTTCGTGGGTCGTGTCTTGCGTCGGGCTCCATCGGCGCGGCGCGGCGCCTGGTGACCTGTCGTGCACGATCGCCGCCACCTCAAGATCCGATCGCTCGCGAAGCCCGCGGCCTGCCGCAATGTCGCAAGGAGAATTTCCTCGTGGAAGAACGCCACCGATACCGTTCGATCCTCTTGTTCGGGATGCCCGGCAGTGGAAAAGGGACGCAGGGGGCCGTCCTGGGACAGCTCCCGAGCTTCGTCCATATCTCCATGGGCGACGTCTTCCGCAAGATCCCGCGCAAAGGCAAATTCGGCCGCGAGATCGAGCAGTATACCTCGCAAGGCATGATGGTCCCAGACGACCTGACGGTGCGGATCTTCGAGCGCCACCTGAATATCCTCGAGATGCAGGAGCTGCTCATACCTGAGCTGCATACTTTGGTCCTCGATGGCATGCCGCGCAGTTACAACCAGGCCGAACGCCTGGCCGGCTTCATCGATGTGATCCAGATCTTCCACCTCAAGATCGATGACAACCGCAAGGTGGTGGAACGGCTCAAGGCCCGCGCCTTGAGCGAGAACCGCCTCGACGACATGAGCGAGGAGGTCATCCACCGCCGGCTCCAGACCTATCATGACGAGACCTTCAAGACGCTGAGCTTCTACCCTGGCGACCTGATCCTCGACGTGGACGCCAGTCGGCGCGCGATCGACGTGCTGTGTGATGTCGCCAATCGGCTGGCCCGGATCATCCGCCCATGACGTCCCTGTGGGGGGACCCGCCCGAGACCCAGAGAGGGAAGTATCGTGGACGAACGACACCGGTATCCTTCCATCATCTTGTTTGGCATGCCCGGCAGCGGCAAGGGAACCCAGGGGGCGGTCCTGGGCCAACTGCCCGACCTGGTTCATCTCTCGATGGGCGACCTCTTTCGCAAGGTCCCCCGGACCGGCCAGTTCGGTCGCGAGATCGAGCGCTATACCTCGCGCGGCCTGATGGTCCCGGATGACCTCACGGAGCGGATCTTCGAGCGCCACCTGAATATCCTCGAGATGCAAGAGCTGCTCCTGCCCGAGCAGCATACCCTGGTCCTCGGTGGGCTGCCGCGCAGTTACGACCAGGCCCGACGCCTGGACAGCTTCATCGATGTGATCCAGATCTTTCACCTGAAGATCGACAACATGAACCGGGCGATGGAACGGCTCCGCGCGCGCGCCTTGCGCGAAAACCGGCTGGACGACATGAGCGAGGAGGTGATTCAGCGGAAGGTGCGGACGTATCATGAGGAGACCGCCAAGACGCTGGACTACTATCCCCGCGAGCTGATCTTCGACGTTGATGCCGACCGGCGCATGATCGACGTCCTGTGCGATATCGCCAATCGGCTCGCCGCCATCAAGCGGCCGTGAAGGATCCAATCGATCCATCGCCCGCTCGATCGGAGCCGGCCTCCGCCGCGATCGGCTCGATGGTTCTCCGGCGTCCTATGAGGGAGCACGCAACGCCATGCCGGCCTTAGCAACTTCCGCTGGTGATTCGACCCGGGACTCGGGCGGTGTCGAGACGCCGGGATTCCAGCCGTACATCCCGGACAAGGCCGAGTTCCCCGAGCTGACCTGGCCGGCGGTCGTCATGGGCTCGCTGCTGGGAATCGTCTTCGGCGCCTCGTCGCTGTACCTGTTCCTCAAGGTCGGGATGACGGTGTCGGCATCGATCCCCGTGGCGGTGCTGGCGATCACGATCTTCCGGGGCCTGTCGCATGCCTTCGGCGTCCGCCGGGCGACGATCCTGGAGAACAACATCGTCCAGACGGCGGGCTCGGCCGGTGAGTCGATCGCCTTCGGCGTCGGGGCGGCGATGCCGGCCCTGATGCTCTTGGGCTACGAGCTGGAGTGGACCCGCGTGATGCTGGTGGCCGTGCTCGGGGGCTTGCTCGGCATCCTGATGATGATCCCGCTGCGGCGCGCCTTCATCGTCAAGCAGCACGGGGTGCTCCCGTATCCCGAGGGGACGGCCTGCGCCAAGGTGCTGATCGTCGGCGAGCAGGGGGGTTCGAACGCCCGGACGGTCTTCCTGGGCTTCGGGGTCGGGTTCGTCTACCAGATCCTGATGCAGGCGACCAAGCTCTGGGCCGGCGAGTGGCACAGGGCGATCAGCGGCATCACCGGGTACAACAAGGCGGTGGTCTCGCTGGAGCCGGCGCCGGCTCTTTTGGGCGTCGGCTACATCATCGGGCCGCGAATCGCCTCGGTGATGGTGGGCGGAGGGATCCTCGCGGCACTCCTGCTGGTGCCGATGATCGCATTCTTCGGCGACGGCCTGCCCGGGGTCCTGCCTCCCGGCCAGCAGCGGATCGCCGAGCTGAGCGCGGGGGCCATCTCCAGCCAGTACGTCCGCTACATCGGCGCCGGCGCCGTGGCGGCCGGCGGCATCCTGAGCATGCTCAACGCACTGCCGCTGATCGTGGCCTCGGTGCGCGGCAGCCTGCGCGACCTGCGCTCCGGCCGGCCCGCCGAGGAAAGTGATGTGCCCCGCACCGAGCGCGACTTGCCCATGTCCGTGGTCCTCTTCGGCTCGCTCGGCCTGGTCCTGGCGATCGCGGCCTCGCACCTGATCCCCACCGACCTCCCCGGCCGGCTCATCGGCGGCGTGCTGATCGTGCTCTTCGGCTTCCTGTTCGTGACGGTCAGTTCGCGGATCACCGGCGTGATCGGCTCCTCGTCCAACCCGATTTCCGGTATGACGATCGCCACACTGCTCCTGACCTGCTTGATCTTCGTCGTGTTGGGCTGGATCGGCCCCGAGTACCGCATCACGGCGCTGTCGATCGCGGGTGTGGTCTGCATCGCCTCGTCCAACGGCGGGACGACGTCGCAAGACCTCAAGACGGGATTCCTGGTCGGCGCGACCCCCTGGAAGCAGCAGGCATCGATCCTCGTCGGGGCGCTGGTCTCCGCGATCGTCATGGGCGGGACGCTCTTACTCCTGAACGCGGCGTATACGACCGTCACCAGCGACGCCGCCGAGCTGCCGCGCGAGACGGCGCCGGCGGGAGAGATCCGGGGGACCGAGCTCGGACCCGACGGCAAGTCGTATCACGTCTGGTGGGTCACCAATCCCCGGCCCGGCGTGCAGCCGGGCAAGTACCTGGTCGACGAGTCGGGCCAGGCTCGGCACCTGATCGACCCCGGGATCGGCGGCCGGCTGACCCGGACCTCCACAGGGACGGCGATCCAGAAATTCAACCCGCCCCAGCCGCGGCTCTTCGCCACGCTGATCGAGGGGATCATGGCGCAGCAGCTCCCCTGGGGGCTGGTCATCCTGGGGGCGGTGCTGGCGATCGTGATGCAACTGGCCGGGGTCTCGGCGCTGGCCTTCGCGGTAGGGGTCTACCTGCCGCTGGCGACGACGCTGCCGATCTTCGTGGGCGGCGTGCTGCGGGGATTCACCGACCGCGCCCGCCGGTTCACGCCCGAGGAGGCCGAGACCAGTCCCGGCACATTGATGTCCACCGGCTTGATCGCCGGCGGCTCGCTGGCCGGCATCATCATCGCACTCCTGGTCGTCTTCGAGGAACTCGGCAAGAAGCTGGATTTCTCAACCATGATGCCAGGCGGCGAGCCGTGGTCCTACGACCGAGCGATCGCCGCCTTCACCGTCATGGCGGCGGTGCTTCTGTACGTCGCCCTGACCGGCAAGCGGCCCGTCGCGGGCGTCCCCGAGGAGGGCGAGAAGGCCCGGCTCGGCGAGATCGGGGCCAACGATGAACCGGCGGGGACAAGGTGATTTGCACCCTCGAACCTGACGCTCCCGAGGCACCAACCGGCGGAGACTCTCCATCGGAAGGCGCACCAATCCGCGATCAACCGCGATCTCGCCGGCTGAGGTCCACTGCCGGGACAAGCATTCGGGTGCAGCGGGAGACCGAATGATGGATCGGCAGGAAGCGAGGGACTACGTCGCAAAGCATGGCCTCGAGAGGCTCCAGGTCGAGGGATCGAATCTGACCGCTGTGGCCGTCTCGGCGAAGGACGGTCGCTCGTTCACGTCGGCCAGTGGTTTGCTTCAGAGTCTGTTCCTGAAGTGGGAGGGCGAGGCACCAGCCGTGCCACGCAGGCCGTGAATGCCGGCTCGGCCGGAGCCTCGCCCTCCCGAAAAACCCCCTTCCGGAACCGACTCCTAACAAATACCCCCCGGTCGCGTGGTCCCGTATTTGGGGTCCACTTCGGAAGGGGATACTGGACGCGGCCGTGCGGGGAACGCGGCGCGATCGTAGCCTCGGATCCTTGTCTCGCGGTGTCGATCGTTCTACAATTCACGTTCCGCCGAGGTACCCGATGTCTCGCGATCTCCTGTCGCCGGCCCGGCGGTCAAGCGACGCAGCCCGTGTCCATTCGGACACCTGAGCTTGACGGGAGCCCACATCGATGAATTACGACGTCGTCATTACGAATGGGATCGTCGTCAGTGCCGAGGGCCAGACGCGCGCGGACGTCGCGATCAGCGGCGAACGGATCGCGGCGGTCGGGCCGGGGCTGGCCGCATCGGCGCCCCGAGGGGCCGAGATCCTCGACGCCAGGGGCCGGCTCGTCCTCCCGGGCGGGGTCGACGTCCACGTCCACCTGGAGCTTCCCTTCTGCGGCACGGTCTCCAGCGACGACTGGAACACGGGCACCCGCGCTGCTGCGCGCGGGGGCGTGACGACCGTGATCGATTTCGCCATCCCCTATGGGCAGGAGAGCCTGCTCGAGGCCTACAAGAACTGGATGGCCAAGGCCGGCCCGAAGGCGTGCGTCGACTATTGCTTCCACATGGCCATCACCAACTGGGATCGGCACGGGCCCGAGATGGAGCAGCTCGTGGGGATGGGCTGCCCGACCTTCAAGGAGTTCATGATCTATGCGTCGGAGGGCTGGCAGTCGGACGACCGCGCGATCTACAATACGCTGGAGAAGTGCCGGGACCTGGGCGGAATGCTCCTCGTGCACGCTGAATCGAGTCGCGTGCTGGACGAGCTGATCGCCCGGCACCATACTCCGGAACTGATGCGCCAGTGCGGCGCCCGGCTGCACCCGATGACCCGGCCCAACTTCATCGAGGCCGAGGCAATCCAGCGCGCGATCACCTGGGCCGAGGTGACCGGCGGCCGGCTCTACATCGTGCACATGTCGACCGCGGAGGGGACCGAGATCGTCAAGGCCGCCCGCGCCCGCGGGGTTGACGTCTACGCCGAGACCTGCGCCCAGTACCTTGTGCTCGATGATTCCGTCTTCGACGGTCCCGACGGCCACCTCTTCGCCTGCTGCCCGCAGGTGAAGAAACCCAAAGACCAAGAGCGGCTCTGGCAGGGCCTGAAGGACGGTGACGTCTCGGTCGTCTCGACCGACACCTGCACCTTCACCCGGGCACAGAAGGCGCGGTGGGAAGGCGACTGGACGAGGATCCCCATGGGACTGCCCGGCCTGGAGACGCTGCTGCCGATCGTCTATACCCACGGCGTGCTGGGCGGACGGCTCACACCGTCGGAGTTCGTCGCCAAGTGCTGCACCAACCCGGCCAGGATCATGGGCCTCTATCCGCGCAAGGGGGTGCTTGCCGCGGGGAGCGACGCCGACGTCGCGATCATCGACCCCGAGCGGCGGATCGAGGTCGATCATCGGACGATGGAGACCCACGCCGACTGGAGCCCCTACCAGGGCTGGCCGCTGGCCGGCTTCGCCGAGACGACCTTCTGCCGCGGCCGCAAGATCGTGGCGGATTACCGGTTCATCGGCGCGAGCGGATGGGGCCGCTGGCTGCCGCGCGAGCGGGCCGGCTCGCTCGAGGACCAGACCCCTGCCGCGGCCGTGGGGTTGTCCGTGTGAAGGGAATCGGTGCGATCGGGCCTGGGCCGCCCGCCTCTCCCCGAGCCTCGCGACAGGAGTCGTTCATGTTCCGTGCCGGTGAGAGGTTTTCTCTCGAGGAACTCAACGCGAGGTTCGCCGATATCCCGCCGCCGATGTCCGGCGACGCGGCGCGGGTGGAGGCCGCGCGCTGCCTGTTCTGCTTCGACGCCCCGTGCACCCGGGCCTGCCCGACGCACATCGACGTGCCCCGGTTCATCCGCCAGGTCCTCCATCGTGACGAGATCGGGGCGGCGCGGACGATCCTCGAGGCCAACGTCTTCGGCGGGAGCTGCGCCCGCGCCTGTCCGACCGAGGTCCTGTGCGAGGGAGCGTGCGTCGATCGGATGCTGATGAAGGAGCCGGTGCAGATCGGCCGGCTCCAGCGGTTCGCCTGCGACGCCGCCGCGGACCGGGGCGTCGGATTCTTCGAGCCGGGCGCGCCCACGGGCCGGCGCGTGGCCGTGATCGGCTCGGGACCGGCCGGGCTGAGCTGCGCCCACGAGCTGCGACGGCTCGGGCATGACGTCGTCGTCTTCGAGGCGCGCGACTTGCCGGGCGGCCTCGACACGCTCGGCATCGCCGCCTACAAGATCTCGACCGGCTTCGCGCTGGCCGAGATCGACCGCATCCGCGCCATCGGCATCCCGATCGAGTTCGGCCATCGGGTCACGGGCGAGGAGGTCCGGTTGCTGCTCGGCGAATTCGACGCCGTGTTCCTGGGCATCGGCCTGGGTCGGACCGCGCCCCTGGAGATCGAGGGCGAGGGGCTCGACGGGGTCTGGGAGGCGCTCGACTTCATCTTCCAGACCCATACTCGGTCATTCACCGAGTGCGTCGTGGGGCGGGACGTCGTGGTGATCGGGGCCGGCAACACGGCCATCGACGTGGCGACCGCCGCCCGTCGCCTGGGCGCCGAGACAGTCACGATCGCCTATCGCCGCTCAGAGGCGCTGATCCCCGCCTTCCGCTACGAGTACCAGCTCGCCCAGGCCGACGGCGTGCGGTTCGAGTGGTTCGCCCAGCCGATCCGCGTGCTCGGCGACGGGGGCTCGGCCCGCGGTGTCGAGTTCCTCCGGACCGAGCTCGAGGACGCCAGGTCGCGCTCGGGACCGGTCCGGACCGTGCCCGGCTCGAGCTTCGTCCTCCCCGCCGACATGGTCGTCAAGGCGCTCGGGCAGGAGCCGCTCCTGGACCTGGTCGCCGCCTTGCCCGACCTGAAGTGCCAGCGCGGCGCGGTCGTGGTCGATCCCGAAACCGGCGGGACGAGCATCCCGGGACTCTTCGCCGGCGGCGACTGCCTGCGGGGCGGCGGCGAGGTCGTCGACGCCGTCCAGGATGGGAAGATCGCCGCGCGGGGCATCCACGCCGCACTCGCCAAGGAGTCGCCATGACCGATCTGTCGATCGAGTTCTGCGGCGTGAAGGCGCCCAATCCCTTCTGGCTGGCCTCCGGGCCGCCGACCAACTCCGAGTACCAGGTTCGCCGCGCCTTCGACGCCGGCTGGGGTGGCGCGGTCTGGAAGACGCTGGCCGGCGAGCCGATCGTCAATGTCTCGTCGCGCTACGGCTCGGTCGACTACGACGGGCGAAAGGTGATGGGCCTCAATAATATCGAGTTGATCACCGATCGCACGCTCGAGGTCAACCTCAAGGAGATCGCCCAGGTCAAGAAGGCGCATCCCGAGTGCGCGCTGTTCGTCTCGCTGATGGTCGAGTCGACGCGGCAGGCCTGGCACGAGATCACGCGGCGGACGCAGGACGCCGGCGCCGACGGCATCGAGCTGAACTTCGGCTGCCCGCACGGCATGAGCGAGCGCGGCATGGGCTCGGCG
>JAJPJC010000207.1 GCA_021324445.1 Isosphaeraceae bacterium | reverse complement strand
GCGATTGATTCGGCCCAATCCCCGCAACGCCCGGGTATGCGCGATCGCACCCAGTCCCGGCTGGTCCATGAGCTCGGGCGTGCGGCGACGATTCGAGAACCCGATGTCTGACTCGAGCACGTCGATCGACCAGGGGTGATTCGTTACGGCCAAGGTGTGAGATGCTCCCGCCGTCATATCCTACATGGGCCGTCCATCCTCCTGGCAGCGGTCTCATGGGGCCTCGCGCCGACTCAGGAGCAGGACCCAGTAGGGCACGCCCTCGGAATCGATGGCGACGCCGGCCCCCACCCGGTCGAAACCCGAGAGGAGCGAGTCGCGATCGCGCCGCTCCGCGAGCCACGAGGCGACGACCTTCTCGGGCTCGCCCTCGCCCGAGGCGAGGATCACGCCGAGTCTCCCCCGGAAGCCCCGATCCTTCAATGCATCGAACGGGGTCCTCCCGTCGCGATCCTTGGTGTCGAGTGACTTGCGCGCGGCGGCCTCGCGGGCGAAGCGGGCGGCGGTGCTCGCGAGCACGGGATCCGACTTCAACGACCTCGTCTTGGCCTCGGCCCGGGCGCGGTTCAGGGCCGCGATGAGGGCCGCGGGGCTCTTCACGGGGTCCACCGGGGCGATGGGCCGACCGAAGTCAACGCACCAGTACATCTTGCCGCCCGAGGTCTCGGCCACCGCGCCGCCCATGTCGGTGAAGTCCCCCAGGATGTTCTTGCGATGGGGCGGGCTCTCCATCCAGGTGCGCACGACTTCGGCGACGGCCTCCGGGCCCGAGGCCACGTTCTCTCCGCACTCCTTGTAGACGTACCCGGCGCGCTTGATCCGCTTGGGAGGATCGGAGCCGTCGCTCCCTTCATGACTGAGTTCGTCATGCTCGGCCATGTCGCGGGCGTGGCCCCGCGCGGCCTCGATCAGTCGAGCGTGGATCGTCAGCGGCGGCAACTTCTGCTCGGCCCTCGCCGCGTTGTGGGCGGCGAGCAGGTCGGCGAGGATCGCGTCGGCCGTCCCTCCATCGGACCGAGGCGTGCCCGAATCCTTCGTCTTCGCCTCCTGGGCCCGCGACCAGCAGATCGAGATGAGCAAGCCGGCGAGCAAGAGGCAAGACGGAAGTCGTGTCGGCGGGATCGGACGTATCACGTGCCCTCCTTCCGAGGCCGGCGAGGCGATGGCGGACCTCCTCCTCCGGATTCCGAGGGCTCCCTCCAGGGAGGTCCACGTATGCGAATATCGGGCCGCAAGCGCCAAGATGGTCGCCATTCCACCCGCGTTCTGCGGGCCTGTCCCCGCGGCAGAGACCCAGGGATGGGGCAGGGATCTCCCCCTGGCGACGGCACTTCGGTTCGATCATAATCCAACCAAACGTTAGCGATGCGAATCCACGACAGGACCTCGGAAGACTTCGAATCCTCGGAGCGATCGATGAAGAGAAAGCGATTGACCGTCGGCTGGAGAGCGGCGGTGCTCGGGCTGATCATGGCGACTCCGTCGCTCGGCCAGGAGCTGTCCTCCCCCGGCTTCAAGGCGGGATTCGCCGAGCGGGACATCACGCCGGAGATCGGCATGGAGGCCCCGGGCGGATACGGCAAGTCCTATCATCGCTCCGTTCACGATCCCTGTAAGGTGCGCGCAGCGGTGTTCGATGACGGCCGTAACCGGGTGGTGCTCGTGGGGATCGACGCGCTGGGGATCCGCCGGGATACGGTCCAGAAGGTCCGCGCGGCGGTGGAGGCCAGGACGGGTCTCCCGGGGCCCTCGATCCTCATCGGCGCGTCGCACTCGCATTCCTCCGGCCCGATCGTCTGGATCCTGCCCGGCGAGTTCGACGACGCCTCGCCGCTGGTCCAGCGGCTGGCCTACAAGGAGTCGACCAATGTGGACCCCAAGTACCTGGCCCGGGTCGAACAGGCCCTGATCGAGGCGATCTGCGAGGCCGACGGCCGCCGCGTCGCGGCCCGCGCGGGGGTCGGCAAGGGCTCCGAGCCGACGGTGGCCTTCAACCGGCGGTTCCGCATGCGCGATGGGCGGACGGTCACGCATCCCGGCCTGGGGAATCCCGACATCGTCGAACCCGCCGGGCCCGTGGACCCCGAGGTCGGAGTGATCGGCGCGTGGGACGCCGAGGATCGCAACCGCCTGCTCGGCTGCATCGTGAACTTCGCCTGTCACGCCACGACGAATCCGGGGGGGATCTCGGCGAATTACATCCATTACCTGGAAAAGGCCATCCAGGGCTTCTACGGAACAGCATGCGTCGTGGTCTTCCTGGACGGCGCCTCGGGCGATATCACCCAGGTGGATAACCGGAGCCCCTACCGGTATCCCGATGGCGAGCGTTGGGCGCAGCTCGTCGGGGGCAAGGTGGGGGCCGAGGCGCTGAAGATCCTCCTGACCATGGAGCGCGGGCTCCTCGTGCCGGTCGCCGCCCGGAGCCGCGTCTGGGAGATCCCCCGACGGTCCCCTTCGCCGGATCGGGTGAAGAGGTGCCTGGAATTGGTCCAGGGGGCTCAGGCCGGCACCGACCCGACGACCATGACCTTCGCCAAGGAGATCGTGCTCCTCGATGCCCTGATCAAGAAGAGTCCCAAGGTCGAGGTCGAGGTCCAGGCCGTGCAGGTCGGCCCTGCGGTCTTCGTGACGACGCCGGCCGAGTACTTCTGCCGGTTCGGCCTGGAGATCAAGGCGGCGAGCGGGTTCCCGTTCACATTCCCGGTCTCGCTGGCGAATGGCTGCGTCGGATATGTGCCGACCGAGGATGCCTTCGGGCCGCATGGCGGCGGCTACGAGACCCGGCTGACGAGCTACAGCAACCTCGAGATCACGGCGGGTACCCAGATGCGCGACACGGGCATCGCACTGGCGCGGCGGCTCGAGCCGGGGCTGGTCCCCGAGCCGCCGCGCCGCCCGGAGTTCACGTCCCAGCCCTGGTCTTATGGGAACGTGCCGCCGGAGCGTGAATAGGGTAGGTTTGCCCCCGCCCGGTCAGTTCGTCCCCGACGGCCGGTCGAGAAAGCCCTGATTCCTCAGCCAGGTCTCGCAGAGCTTGGGCCACGCCCTGAACGAAGGCTCGGCCGGGATGCGGCCGGCCCAGCCGCCGCCGAGGCCCAGACCGTGCGGCCCGCGCTCGAAGAGGTGCAACTCGACCGGCACACCGGCCTTGCGCAGGGCCAGCGCGAACAGCAGGGCGTTCTCGGCCGGCACGCCCTTGTCGGCGTTGGTGTGGGCGATGAAGGTCGGGGGCGTATCCTTGGTCACCTGCCGCTCATTCGAGAGGCTCTCGACGAGTTCCCGCGGGGGATTGTCCCCCAACAGGTTCCGTAGCGACCCCTTGTGGCCGTAGGGGGTCGCCAGTGCGATGACGGGATAAACCAGGATCATCCGATCCGGCCGCGAGCTGACGCGTTCGACGGGGTCGTTGGAGTCAGGGTTGCCGGCGTCTAAGTGCGTGCCGGCGGTCGACGCGTGGTGACCGCCGGCCGAGTAGCCCAGCATCGCGATCTTGTGCGGGACGAGCTTCCCCTCCTCCGCATTCGCCCGCACTGTCCGGATCGCCCGGCCGGCGTCCTGCAACATCGCCGGATGGTGG
>JAJPJC010000041.1 GCA_021324445.1 Isosphaeraceae bacterium | reverse complement strand
CGATCGCGCCCTGGCGCTCGGCCGTCGAACCCCGCTCGAGCCGGTCCTGGACCAGCGGAATCGCGGCGTCGGGATCGGCCCGGGCCAGCACCCGGAGGGCCTCGGTCCGGGTCCGGGACCCGGGCAAGGCGGCGGCGCGTCGGGCGGCGTCAATCCGAAGAGGGTCGCCCAGTTGGTCGAGTGCCTTCAGCGCCGCGGCGCGGGTCCGGTCGGTCTGGCCGCGCTCGGTGACCAGCGCCGCCAGCGGGGCGGCGGCCTCGTGGATGCCCAGCGACCCGGCGGCCACCGCCGCGGCGGCCCGCACCGAGTCCGACGAGTCGGACAAGATCCCCTTCAGCCGGGCTTGCAGGGCCGAACCGGCCGGCCCGGCCGGCCGGGTCGCGATCGGCCGCCAGAGTCCCAGGACCGTGTCGCGCCCCGACGGCCTGGCCCAGCTACCCAGCATCTCCAGCGCCTGGATGCGCACGGCCGAGGGCAAATCCGACCGGCCGGCGACCTCGGCCAGGTTCTTGGCATTCGTCGCTGCTCCCTGCCGGAAGTTGGCATTGAGCACCCGGCGCAACAACGGCACAGGGGCTGTCGATGCGACCTTCAGCGCCGCCAGCGCGGGCATGGCCGCGGCGATCGGCACGTCGTGGATCGCCCGAGACGCCTCCAGCACCAGCCGGGGATCGGGGTCCGCGAGGAAGCGCGCGATGCCGGGATCTTCCAGCCGCCGCAAGGCCAGCAGGACTCCCATCCGCGCGGCGGATGACTCATCAGCCGCCGCGCGCTTCAACCCGGCCGCATCCCCCGCGCCGACCAGACCCATCACGCCAGCATGCCGCAGGAACGGGTCCTTGTCGGCATTGGCGCGGAGCATCGCCAGCAGCGGCCCGATCGCCTCGGGACGCCTGAGCTTTCCCAGCGCGATCGCCGCGAATGAGCGGACCCGCGGGCTGGCGTCACCGAGCAGGCGGATCAACCCGCCGAGGGCCTCCGGCTCCCCAAGGTCGCCCAGCACCTTCGCCGCCTGGGCCCGGACCTCGACCTCGCGATCATCGAGCAGAGGCCCCAGCACGTCCCAAGGGCCGGGGAATCGTTTGGCGCGTTTGGCCCTGGCGAGCTGACCCAGGCCCCAGATCGCATGAATCCGCGCCAGGAGGCCCGCGCCGGATCCGGCAACCTGGGCCAGCGCCTGGGAACCCGCCTCGCCGCGCGCGGCCAGCTCGAACTGCGCCTCCTGGCGAATGCGCATGTCCGGGTGGTCCAGCAGCCGGACGAGCTCGTCGATGGGGCGCGCCTCCATTCCCTCGGCCAGCAGGGTCTGAACACGGCGGACCTCGGCCGCGACGCGACGCGACGGGTCGAGAACGCGGTAGATCCGGCCCTTGTTCGGCTTGGTCCAGCCTTGGACCCAATCGCAGAAATAGAGTGCTCCATCAGGCCCGAAGTCGACGTCGGTCGCCAGCGACGACCAGACGAACCGCTGGGAATCCACCAGCTCGAACGCGGCTCCCTTGGGCCGGAGCATGAAGCTGCGGATCCCGCTCTGCGTGCTGGCCCCGCGGAAATCGACCAGGAAGAAGTGATTCTTGTACGATTCCGGGAGCAGGCTGACGCCCGGCTCATAGGCCAGGCCCGAAGGACCGTCGCCGAGATTCGCGATCGGCGGGACGATATAGGCCGCCTGGCCCTCGAAGGCCGGCTGCCAGAGCTTCTCCTCATTCCAGGGTCCGCGACTGACCGGCGCGGCCATGAACTGGTAGCCGATCCGCCAGCCGCTGTCGCCCCCCTCGACGAGGTAGACCCACCGCGCCCGATCGCCGCTGTCCGAGTTATTATCGCCGGTGAACAGGTTGCCGAAGGCGTCGAAGGCCAGCTCCTGCGGGTTGCGGAGCCCGGTGGCGAAGACCTCCAGCTCGGTGCCATCGGGGTTGCAGCGCAGCACCGAGCCGGAGTCGGGGACAGCCAGCCGGTGGCCGTCGAGGGTCGTCACGTTGAACCCGCGGTCGCCGATGGAGAAGTACAGCTTCCCGTCGGGTCCGAACCGCAGGCCGTGGAGGTCGTGGCCGATGAAGCCGACATGGACGCCATACCCCTGGTGCAGGAGAGTGCGGCGATCGGCCCGGCCGTCGTCGTCGGTGTCGCGGAGCTTCCAGAGCCAGGGAATGCATGCGAACCAGACATCGCCCTTCCGCGCCAGCACCCCGGCGCCGATCCCCGCGGCCGGGTCGTTGAACCCGTCGGCGAAGACCGTGGCGGCATCGGCCCGGCCGTCGCCGTCGCGGTCCACGATCCGCCGCACCCGCTCGTGCTCGACTTCGTATTTCGCGAACCCGCTCCCGAGGTACTTCTTGTACATGGCCACGCGATCGGCGACCGTCCGGGACGCCAGGTCATCATCGAGCCAGTTCATGTGCTCGCGGGTATCGGTGACCCCGGCGTTGAGGCGGAACGTCTCGGCGACGTAGGCCACCCCTTTCTCATCGATGCAGAAGGCCACCGGGTTCGCCAGCAGCGGCTCGGACGCGAACAGCTCGACCCTCAGCCCGGCTGGCACGCGGAACGTCTGGATCGCTCGCTGTGCGTCACCGGAGGCCGACGCGATGATCGGGTCGTACGGCCGGGCTGAGACGGCCGAAGGCGGTCGCCCCTTCGGATCGTCGGCGTGAGCGGTTACCGGAATCTCGAGTGACGCGGCTAGGACGAACGTACATTGGCAAGCCAGGGCCTTGATGGCCATCGACATCTTCATAAACTTGTCCGAGCTCAGCAGCGGGACGACGCCGGTGGGTCCGGGTCCGACGCGCGATCCCTGGCAGGGTGAAATATCGGCTATGATCAGGATACGGCGCGTTCACGTTGATTGGAAAGTCGGATCCCTTTTTGGTCTGGTCTCCAGCGGCCGTTCCGCCTGCCCAGCCCCAGCGGAGCGCGCGGCACGCCCAATCCCAGGGCATCAACAAGCGGATCGAGGAGATGCAGTGAACGCACCGGGCACGCCGACCGCCCAAGCGAGGTGACCAACACCCGGATGACATCCTCGGAACTGAAGTTAGAGGTCTGGATCCGTCGCGGGGCTCTTCTTGAGTGAGGACGGATTGGCAGCGTCGCCGAGCCTCCACACGATCTTCGTCGAGATCGGTAGGTCCTCGTCGACCGCCTCTTCCACACCGACCGGGAATCTCAGCTTCACCTTGGCCGGTTTCTTGAGGACGATCATTCCGCCCATCGCGCCGGCAACGGTCAGGATGGCGAGCCCGATGTCGCGGCCCGCAGTGCCGACCTGACCACCCCCCCGGTAGCGGATCATCTTGCCCCGTCCTTCGGGATAGCGCACATCGGCGCCGACATCAACCCACTGGGCCTTACCCTGGAACTTCTTGGCGACGGGCCACGGGACCCTCGTTACCCCGAAGCCGCCCGCGGGGCATTCGATCGCAATGGTCATACTCGCCAGGTCGGGACGGACGAGGAAAAAGCCCTTGGAAGGTTGGAGCACGACGATCGCCTCGCTGGGACGCTCGTAACGGCTCTGAAAATACAGATCGAGATAGCAACGCCCCTTCACGGGATTGACGAACACCTTGAAGCAGAAGCCGTTCCGTTCCAGCAGCGGCCCCGGAACCGTCCTCAAGAAATCCGGCACCTTGTCGCGGCGAAGGATCGACCAGAGAAGCAGCCCGAAACTGCCGAACATGAGCGTGAGCATGCCGGCAAACGCCGGCCAATTGACCCGGTCGTTCATGAAGACCAGGATGCACCCGATCAGCCCAATGATCATGAGCAGGGCGAGAACCGCCTGAACGCTTTCACTCATGGGGCTGGTCCCCGACGCGGGGTTGCTGAGCATTCCGGCGCGGGAGGGGGCTCGACAACCCTGCTGGCTTCAGCCGTCGACGCCATCTGTGCCCCTCCTCGCGAGAGCGCGGGATGTCTCTCATCCAGCACGATACACCATCCCTCTCGGGACGTCGAGAGAAAGACCAGGACTGCCGCTGGCGGACAGTCCTTTACCCGATCGCGGAGCGGATGCGATCATCGTTTGGGGGGCGGGTCGCGAATCGGGTCGTGGCCCCGCCCGGTGCCGGGAGAGCCGCGATGGACGAGACCGAGAATAACACGCCCGAGGAAGAGATGGAAATCGCCGCGGCCGCCCTGGCCGCGGGCGACCCCCGGCACGCCGTCTACCACATCGCCGGGGCGCTGGCGGCCGACCCGCTCCGCCGCGACCGGCTGGCGGTGCTCGACCGGATCATCGATGCCGAGGACCGTCCGACCCGGCTGGCCCCGATCCAGGACGGCGCCTCCTTCGCCGTGGTGGCCGTGCACGCCTACATCCTGGCCCGGCTCCGGCGCTACGACCGGGCGCTCGGGCTCTTGCTCCAGGTCTTCGCGGTTCGCCCCGAGATCCCGTACCTCGTCTGGGCCGGCGCCTGGCTGCGGAAGCCCGGGGTCGCCAGGCGGTTCGACCTGGTTGCGCTCAACGGCGGCATCCTCAACGTGCTGGACCGATTCCCCGGCGCGGTCCTGGATGACGAGGCCGATCGCCGTGCGCTGGAGGGCCTGGTGCCGCTGGTGGGTCCGCTGCTGGAGGTCTGGAACCAGCTCGTGAGCCGTCCTCCTCCGGTGCTCCCGCGCCGGTTCGCCAACCGGCGGCCCCGCCAGACGCGGCCCGACCCGGAAGACTCCGGCGTCTTCCTGTTCTTCCTCTCCTCGGTGTTGCGCAAGGTGGGCCGGCTCGAGGCGGCCCTGCGCCTGGCGGAGGAGGCGTATCGGCGCGTGCCGTGCACGCCCACGGCGATCGCGCGCGCCCAGGCGCTGGCGGCCCTGGGGCGGGTCGACGAGGCCGTGGCCGCCTACCGCGCCACGGTGCGATTCGACCCCGGCGACGTCGCCGGCCTGCTCGACGCGGCCGAGCTGCTCTGGCAGCACGAGCGGCTCGACGAGGCCGAACGCCTCTACGAGGAAATCTTCCGGCGCAGTCCGGACGATCCCCGCGCGATTCCCGTCTATTGTTATCTCCGGTACTACTCGTCGGATTTCGACCCGAGCTGGCTGGAGCGGCTCCGCGACTTCGTCGACGCCCATCCCGAACATCCCCAGGGGCGCGAGATCCTCGGCAGGATGACCCCCTACTTCGGCTATCTGCCGACTCCGGCCGATGCCTTCGTCAAGATGCTCGATAAGCTTGTCGAATCGATGAAGAACACCCCGCCGGAGCGCGGGCCGTCCACGCTGAAATACCGGGTCAACGTGCCGGAGGCACCCAGCAATCGATTGGCCCTGGCCATGCTCGCGAAGCGGCATGGCCACCAGATCAAGCTCGACGTCAGCGTCGAAGCGATTCCCGATCCCGACCCGCGCCAGCCCCTGGGCCGGGTCTGGTATCAGCTTTGGCGCTACGAGGGGACCGAGCCGATCCCTGTACTGCCGCCGCCTCCGGATGACGTGACGCAGGCGGTCGCGGCCATCGCAGCCGTGGACTACGACCGGTCGTCGTGGGCGGAGTCCGCGGCCCGGCTCGGCGCCTCGCTGGGCCCCGACCGGGTGGACGAGCTCCTGGGCGTGATGGTTCACCCGCCGCTCGCCCCGGACCCGTTCGCACCCTGGGACTGGATCCAGCGGATCCAGCTCGCCGCGGCGATGGCCGTATCGGGACTCGACGAGGGTTGGGCCGGCTCCCTGCGCCGCAAGGTCCTCATCTCGCTGGTCAATGGCCCGATGGACTGGTCGGTCTCGGCGGCGGTCGTCGCCCTGGCCCACCTCGCCGCCACCGACCCGGAGATCGCGGCGGAGGCCCTCGAGGTCTTCCGCGCCCGCCTCGGCAACCTGCCGGATCGCGGCCACATCTGCTATGCCGTCCCGCTGTTCCTGGCGATGCTCGACCTGCCCGGCGTGACGCCGGCCGAGCGGGCTGAGCTAAGCGCGAGGCTGCGCCAGCGCTCGTGAACGCCGCACGGCCGGCCGCCAGATCCAATCAAAATCACAGGGAGTGCGCGCGGGACCTGGGGTCGGCGTCGCTCGCTCAGCAGGTGGCCAGGAATGGATTCAATCCAGTTGAAGGCGATCGCCGAATCCCCGATCAGGGCTCGTGGTGGCCGCGCTTCTGCCAGGCCCAACGGAAGAGGTTGCGGGCTTCCAGGTAGCGGCTCTCGGAGGTGGCCGCGCCGAGGATGACGACGATCAGGTGGTCCGCGCCGCGTCGGCCGCTGGCCACGAGACAGGCGCCGGCGGCCCCGGTGGTCCCGGTCTTGACGCCGTCGTAGCCCTGGATCTCGAGCAAGTGGTTGGTATTGGTCCAGACGACGTTGCGGCGTCGGCCTGCGGCGTCGACCGCCGCGGCACCATGCTCCGCGGTGGACACACGCGCGGCGAGTTCCGGGTATCCCAGGGCAAGATGGGCCAGCTTCGCCAGGTCGCGTGCGCTGGAATGGTGGTCCGCGGCGGTCAGGCCGTGGGGATTGGCGAAGTGCGTCTCGCGCAGGCCAAGCTCGGCGGCGGTGCGATTCATCGCGGCCACGAATTGCCCCAGGGGATCCGTCCCCGTCGGGGTCGGGCTCCCGGCCCGATCCGGACCGGAACCCAGCCGAGAGCAGCGGCCGCCGAAGTGTTCGGCGAGGGCCACTGCGGCGTCATTGCCGGAGGGGAGGAGCAGGCCGTAGAGCAGCTCGCGCACGGGGAGGTGCTCACCGGCGTGGAGATTCGCCGAGGAACCGATCGTCCGGTCGGCGCGGTCGGAGAATGTCACCTGTTCGTCGAGCACCTTGGGGTCGCGTTCGGCCAGGCGGGCCACGACCAGGGCCGTCATCAACTTGGTGAGACTGGCCATGTCGAGCACCCGATCCTCGTCCTTGCCCCAGAGGATCGTGCCCGTGCGGCCCTCCGCGATCGCCCAGGCCTTGGCGGTGAGGAACGGCGGCCCCTGGAGGTCATCGGGCGGCTGCTTGGCCTTGACCCGGGCGTTGACAACCTCGGGGGCAGGGACCGCCGCGCTGGCGCCGAGGGCGGCGGGCCGGCCGAGGTCACCCGTCACGACGGGCAGGCTGATGTGTGAGGGATGGCCCGAGGACCGATAGACCTTCTGGGTCACGTTGCGGTAGTCGCCCGCCTTGGCCTGGTAGATGTTGGTGAACACGCCCGGGTTGACATCGATGACGGGGAACCAGGTGCTCTGCACCTGGACCGCGATGCGGTGGCCCTTGAGGAACCGGTGGTAGCGATCGCGGAGGTCGATTTCCAGGGCGGTCGGGCGGCCGGGAATCAGTGGCTCGGGCTTCTGGAAGCTGTGGCGATACTTCGCCCGGAAGACCTCGCCGGCCAGCAGCATCTGGTAGCCCCCCATGCCCCGGGGAGCCTCGTCGGGGTAGACGTCGATCAACTTCACCACGAAGTCGGAATCGGTCCCCGTGCTGGCGATGAACAGGTTGGCGATGGGCGGGCCGGCGATGATCAGGTCCTCGGTCAGGGGATCGGACTGGTAGACCAGCACGTCCGGGCGGGTGGCGGCGAACCGCTGGTCCTCGACCATCCAGAGGTGGCCATTGCCGAAGCGGATCTCGGCCGTGGCCGGGACCGGCCGGGCGGGGTTGCTGTCGTAGGTGTCGCCGTCGTCGCCGGCCTCCCCGCCGGGCGGCTCGAACGCGAGCCGGCCCTGCTCGCGAAAATACAGGGGCTTGATGGTGGTGCGGTCGCGCGGGGGCCAGTGGTCGATGGCCCGCCAACGGTTCGCCCCGGTCTCGTACGCCAGAACCTCGGGGAGTCGGAGCTCACCCTGTCCCTTCAAGTGATCACGGAAGAATCGGAACTGAACGTCGCGGAAGGCGGCCGCCGGTGCGCCTGCGAACTCGACCTGCCCCAGTTGGTTGCCATCGGCGTGGTTGTTCCAACCGCCGTGGCTGAACGGGCCGACGATCAGGGTGCTGCGGTTCTCGGGTGCGGACCGCTCAATCCCCTGGTAGATGGCGATCGGGCCGTAGAAGTCCTCGGCGTCGAACCAGCCAGCGACATTCAGCACCGGGATCCGGCCGGCACCGCCGAGGTAGGGAGTCACGTTCTGGGCGCGCCAGAACTCGTCGTAATCGGGGTGCGCCAGGTATCGGTTCCACTCGGGGACGCGGCCGTGGAAGAACTTGAGGTCGGCATTGGACAGCGGCCCGAGGTCGAGGAAGAAGCGGTAGCCGTCGGGGGGCGATTGGAGCAGCCGGGGGTTCTGCTCGTACGGTCCGGTGCGTGCCTGGGCATTGCCGGCCAGCCAGATGAACGCGTAGGCCAGGCGGAAGGCACCGTTATGATGGAAGTCGTCACCGATGAACATGTCCAGCGGCGGCGCCTGCGGTGACGCCGCGCGCAGAGCCGGGTGGGGTTCGAGCAGCCCGTGGACGACCTGGAACCCCGGGTACGACGTGCCGATCATTCCCACCCGGCCGTTATTCCCCGGCACGTGCTTCAGCAGCCATTCGATCGTGTCGTACGTGTCGCTGCTCTCGTCCGTCATCGCGCCGGTCTTGCCCGGTCGATGAGGCCGCATCACGACGAAGTCGCCCTCCGACTTGAACTTCCCGCGGACGTCCTGGAAGACGAAGATGAACCCCTCCTCCTCGAACTCCGACGAGTGCGGCGATGGTCCGAGGAACCGGCGGTACGCCTCGGGCCCGTAGGGGGCGCAGCCGTAGGGCGTGCGCAGGAGTAAGACCGGCAACGGCCCGGCGAGCTGCCGGGGCTCGTAGATGGTGGTATGCAGGCGCACCCCATCGCGCATCGGGATCATCTGCTCCGACTTCCTGTACCGGGCCTGGACATCGAATCCCGCCGCGGTGGGCGCGGCCCCGACCACGGCGGCCCATGCCATCAGGCCCACAGCCAGCCCGCGCGCAGCCCCAGGTGCAGTGCGGTCGAACCATCTCATGAACGTTCCTCTCATTGGGTCATATTCAGCCCGCCGGCCTCGACAGCAGCTTGTTGGCCCCGAGCCACTCCTCCAGGCGGTCCAGGAAGTGGTCGGCGCCGCCCCCTTTGGTGAGAAAGCCGTGTGCTCCCATCTGGAAGACGTGGAGCTCGGCCGGGCCCTTGGCCCTGCGCCAGGCGGTGAACAACTCGACCGACCGGGCGGCGGCCATCGCATCGTCGGCCGCGACCGCGAGGAACAGGGGCGGCGCGGGGCTGGGCACGTCCTTGATCTCCCCGACTCCGTAGATGATCGCCGCGAAGTCGGGCCGCGTCGCCGCCGGGCCGAAGACGGTCTCCATCGTGACGATGCCGCCAGCGGAGAACCCGATCATGCCGACCCGGTCGCGCCGCACCCCGAACGCGCCGGCCCGCTCGCGCACCAGACGCACGGCCTGCCGGCCGTCCTCGGCCGCCATCGCGAGCAGGTCCTGTCCGGCCTGAGCCTTGTAGGCCCCCGTCACGGTGAACCGCCGGGGTCGTTCCGCGGGAGCGGGCGCCCCACCGGCCGGGCGGCGCGGGGCGCCGGGGCCGCTGTAGAGGAGCCGGTACTTCAGGACGAAGGCATCGACTCCCATCGCGTTGAGCCGCCGGGCGATGTCCGTCCCCTCGTAGCTCATCATGAGCGTCCGGAACCCGCCCCCCGGCGCGACGATCATGGCCGTCCCGACGGCCTTACCCCGGTCGGCCGGGTAGTGCAGCAGCACGGGCCGCACGACGTCCTGCACCATCGGCAGACCCCTCGGGCTGGTGACGGACCGCTCCGACCAGTTCCACTTTTCCGAACCCGGGGCCGTGCCGGAGTACAGCGGGATCTCGCTCCCGGCCGTCGGCATCGGAGGCGACGAGGCCGGTTGCGGCGCCTGGGCGAAGGCCGCGCCGGTCCAGAGTGAGAGAAAACCTGCCAGCGGCCACCGGATCGCTCGGCCCATCATCGCGTTCTCCCGAGACCCGACTCCGGCCACGGGCGCCGGCCCGGGCGCCGGAGAGGGGATGCGCCTCCAAATGAGCATAAACGCCACGGATCCGAAAAGATACCCGCGCCTGGATGGAGGAACCGTGGTTGCGCCGACGCGATGCCGGCTTGGGTCTGGGGGCACCCCCAGTGAGAAGCTCACCGTCCGCGTCCGCGACGCCGAGAGGCCCGGGCTGACCGCCGAGGCGAGTTTCACGGTCACCACCACTCAGGGCGGCAAATGACCAGTCGTGGAAGGTCGGGCTTCGACCTGGCAGGTGCAGCGCACGCCCTGGGAGGCTCCGATGTACTGCCGGCGCGCCGCGCGGCCGGGATCCTCGGACCAGATCTGGTCCGAGCCATCAGTCAAGAGGTTGCCCATGCGGTAGGCGGTGGATCGGGCATGCGAGCAAGGGAAGACCTCACCTTCGGGCGTGATGGCGACGTGCCGCTGCCCGCCGCCACAGCCGGCCACCTCGGGCTCGGGATCCTCGAAGAGACCCAGGTCGGCCCACTCGCCGCGCAGCGCCGTATCGACGTACATCCGCACGGGCGGGCGGCCCGCCAGGAACGCGCGGACCCCCGCCGCCGTGGCCTGGAGATCGTCGGCGGAGGGAAAACCCGTCCATCGGGCGTGCGCCCAATCCCCTTTCGGACGCAGGAGCGTAATCGATCGCGCTCCCAGCTCCAGGGCCGCCTCCAGGCTGCGCGGGAGGTCGCGCACGTTCGCGGGCGTGAGCAGCAGGTTCACTCCCAGCCGGACGCCGGCGGCGGTCAGATCGCGCGCGGTTCGACGCAGCCGGGCGAATACTCCCGGGCCACGCGCGGCATCGAGCCGATCCGGCTGGTCGGCCGAAAGGTGGACCACGCCCGCGTACTCGGCCAGCGCCGCGACGGTCTCGGGGCGGTGGACGGTGCCGTTGGTCGTCACGTTCGGAACCATGCCCCAGGCGCGGATCGTGGCCAGGAGCTCGGGGAAGTTGGCCAGCAGGGTGGGTTCGCCGCCGCCCAGTGCGACTTCGAGTACGCCCCAGTCCGCCAACCGTTCCACGATCCGGCGGCGGATCTGCGGTTTCGGTCCCGCCTCGCGCCCGGGTCCGCTCTCGGAGTAGCAGAAGGCACAGCTCAGATTGCAACGGTAGGTGACCGCCCAGTGGGCGACGATCGGGGCGCGCAGGCCGTCCTCGACGTCGAGGACAGGTTCTTCGGCCAGGGGATCGGCGGGTAACGAAGGTGAGTTGGGAGCAACGCGACGGACAATGCCCTGGGCCTCGAGCTGCCGGAGAAGACACGCCAGCATCGCCCAGCGCGCCTCGGACCCACGGGCCCGGAGCCGTGCGGCGACGGCCGCAGCGGTGGAGGCCGTACCCAGAAGGCGCACGACGTCGAAGCCGTCGCGATCGAGTTCGAGCAGGTCGCCCGTGTCGCGGTGAAAGGCCAGTCCACCCCAAGCCTCGCGACGCAAGCGGACCGCCGGATCGCGCTGGAGCCAGGTGAGGATCCGCGGCTGACCGCTCATACGCGTTCCAGTTCGTTGACGATGGTCTGGGCGGCGCGAGACAACTTGGGCTTGCTTGCCTTGGCCTTCCGCTGGGACTTGCTCCGCGCGGGAGCGGGCTGCGCCGCGATCAGGGCCTCCTGGAGCTGGTCCTTCCTCCACGATTTGCGGTAGGTGATCCCGCGGCGCTCGCATGCCTGCTGGAGCTCGGCCTTGCTCATGCCCTCGAACGGCGCGGTGGATGAGTCGGTGGCGCGATCGTCTCCGGCCTCGTTCTCCTCCAAGCCGTCGTACAACTCAGCGACCGCTGCCAGGAACGAAGTGTCACCCTCGACCAGTTCGGACCGGATCTTGGCCAGCAGGCCCACCAGGCCCTCATGGGGATCGCTGTCATAATCCTCTGCGAAATTCACACCATTACTCTCGAACTGGCAGTAAATCGTGACCACCAGTCGCTTGCGGAACTCCTGGACCTCGACACCCTGATCATTGGAGCCACGGGCGTCGGTGAACGGGGCCAGGATCGCGCGCATCGCCGCCGTCTTGGGGACGGCGATCATGAGGGTCCACCAGTCATAGCTTTCTTCGGCCATGACGTCATAATGCTCATTGAGCAACGCCTCGTAAGCGTCGGGGCTCAGGGAGCTCTCGCCCCACTTGAGGTATCGGGCAGAGTGCTCATCAACCTCGGCGCGGCTGGAGTATCGATGGGCGATTGCCTGTCCCGCCTTGGAGACCTCGTGGTCCACGGCGTAGAACAGATACGACGACGAACTGTGGTCGGCTTGAAAGCCGCGACGGACTCGAAGGATGCGCATGAGAGAACTGCTCCCAAGCCCGCCCGGTCCCTGAGCGAGTCCCTGAATCGCCAAGGTGACAACCATCCCATTCTAACAAGTCTCGGCGGGCGGAGCGCTCCTACCGTGGCCAGGATCGGGACTGCCCGAGGCGCATCCTGGGATTACGGATCCTCACAGAAGATGATAGGATCCTCTGCGCAAGATCACGCTCCGGGAGGGAATTGAGTTGCCTTCACGCTTGATTATGACAAGGGCGCGCTCATGGTTGCCTTAACCGAGTCTTGGTCAAACCGGCTGCGACTCACGATCTCCACGACAATCCTGCTGACCGCGGCGATCGCCTCGTGCTTGGCGCTCTACCTGGCCGGTTACGGTTTCGCGCCCGAGCTGCGCACGGCAGTTGCGCGGCCGGCACTGCTGGCTGTCGTCGTCTGGTGGAGTCTGGCCGCGGCCCTGCCGGCCGTCTGGGTCGGGGATGTGCGGCGGGCTTCGACCGAGAGTCTCCTGTTCCGGTTCGTGATCGGCAACGGCTTCCTCGCAACTCTGGTCCGTGCCGGGAGCCCCCTGCCGGTCCTGATGCTTCTCGGAATGGCCGCCCTGGTCCGATTCCTCGACTCGGTGGCGATCGCACGGACGGCTTCGGGCCCGGGACGAGCTCGAGTCAGAATGGCGATGGCCAGTGTCTCGTCGCATGTCATCCAACTGGTGCTGACGCTCGCGTTGTTCCTCGTGACTCTTCTCCCTCTGGGATACCTGTGAACGGGCCCCCATGCCCGGGTCCGACCTCCCGGCGGGATGGCACCCAGGCTGGCTCCCTTGGGTTCCAATGGGCTCCGATCGACTCCACCGGCTCGACCGCCGCTGCGGTGGCCCGGCGCCCGACGGGTCCCCGCGTCGGGCAGGAGCATACACGCAGATGGTCCAGCTTTCGCCGTCGAGCAGAGTCAGCCGGGTCGTCGTCGCCGGTGCTCCCAGCCGCCGTTCCAGTGCCTGCCGGTAGGCAGCCAGGCGCGCTTCGGAGAAGAAGCGGACATCGCCGTGCCGCTGGATGATCAGCCAGAGCTTCCCGCCCGGTTCGGGGACGACGGACTCCGGATCCGGCTCCCAGTGCACCGGGATGCGCGCCGAGCTCAACAGGTCATAGCGGACCGCCCCGACGCGCTGCATCCAGAGGGTCATCATCAAGTCGGGGATCCGGGGCGGGGGCGTCACGCTGTTGAAGACCACCGCCCGATCGCCGGGCGCGAACTGCGCGGTGACCCAGCGGGCCAGCCGCCGGTGCTCGATGTCTTCATACCCACGATACGGCGCGGCCACGTCGATGGCCGTGCCGGCCATCGGCAAGGTGGCGAGCAGTCCGGCCACGATCAGCGGCCCGCGCCGGGTCGCATGACGCAACCTGAGCACGGCCAGGGTGCCCTCGCCCGCGAGCAGGCAGAAGGCGGGGGCCATGTAGAGCATCGTGCGGGTGCTCGTGCCGTACGGGTAGCCGTGCAGGGCGGCCGCGATCAGGGCCGGCGGCAGCGGGCTGAGGAGCAACATGAGGAGGGGACGCCGCGCCCGACGTCGACCCATGCGGACGCAGCCGGCCACGACCAAGAGGGTCGTGAGCGTGCTGCCGAAGTTGTGGCCGCCATGCGGATAGGCCATCATCCGGCCCGTGTGGATGTCCAGCAGCCACCAGGGAAGTCGCCAGGGCTCCTCCAGCGGCGGAAAGGCGTTGCTCCAGGTGAGCAGGTCGGGAAGGAACGCCGCGGCACGGGCCTGGGGAGCGGCGAAGCCGGCGAACATCACTGCCCAGCTCACCAGCATCAGGAGACCGGACGTGAGCCAGACGAGCACCAGGCGGGTCGAGCCCGCGCGCACGACCCGTGCCCCGAGACAGAGTCCCACGCCGGCCGCCGGAAAGACGGCCGGGTAGGAACACCACACTCCGAGGATCGTCACGGCCGTCAGCAACAGCCAGCGCCGGTACGAGCGCACGTCGCGCCAGAGCGCCCAGCCGAGGGACACCATCGCCAGCGCGATCAGGAGGTCTATCGCGTACGGCTTCACTTCCGTGGCATGGCGAACCGGGTAGAAGGACGCGGCCAGCAAGGCAACCGCCACCAGCACGGTCCGACGGCTGGCAACCTTGCGGCAGAAGCGCCAGAACCCCAGCAGCGCAGCCACGCCCGCCAGGTAGGGAATCAGGCGCAGGGCTCGTTCGCCGGGACCGAGGAGCTGGACCACCAGCCATTCGGCCCCGAGGAAGCCCGGCGGTACGACCTGGAAGAACTCCGGCGGCCGCGCCAGGCCCGCGAAGTCGCGCACCAGGACGTTCACGGCCACGAACGCCTCGTCCCCCCACAGGGGAAAGCCCAGCGCGTAACGTACCGTCCGCCAGACCAGGCCCACGACGACCGCGATGAGCGTGGCTCGAGCCACGCTGGGCCAGGGCCATCGTTTCGTTGCCCAGGGCCAAGCCCGCTCTGGTCCTTCGCGCCGTGCGCGCAACTGGGGAATTCCACATTCCAGATTCCGGATTTCTGATTCCCAATTCGCCATGGGGGATTCCCGCGATTGGGAGTCGGGTATTCCTCCTGCGCGCAATTGGGGAATCCCGGATTCCGGATTCCAGATTCCAGGTTTCCGAATCGAGATGGGGGGTTCCGACACTTGGGAATCGGGCATGACTCTTGCGCGCGTCTTGGGAATTCCAGATTCCGGATTCCCAATGAGGATCAATCCGGAGTCCCGAATCTGGAATCCGGAATCCGAAATCGGCCCTTCCTCTTGGGTTGCGGCCGAGGGCTGCGGCAGGGACTATACCGTCGGCTGCGAGTCGAGAGAAGGCGAACCGGCGACGGGCCGGCCGGACCCGTGCAGGGCCCAGACCCAGGGTTGAGGACGGCCGACTCGGGGCACGGCTACCGCGCTGGACGGTCGCAATGCCGACTGTGATAATGCGGCTGGGAGCTCGCTCGTCCAGGAATCCCGTTCTTGGAGTCGATCCGACATGGCACGAATCCCACCCCTCCAGGACGGTGAGGCGGATCCGGCCGGTCGCGCTGCGCTGGATGAGATTCGCGCTGCGCACGGCCGGGTCACCAACATGAAGCGGACGCTGGCCCGCGCGCCGGTCGCTCTCCGCGCGCTGATGACCTGGTACGACCTTCGCGCCGAGGTCACGCCGTTCCTGGGCGAGCGCTTGACGAGCCTCTTCGCGCATGCCATCTCGACGGGCACCGATTGCCTGGTCTGCTCGACCTTCTTCCGGCGCATCCTGATCGATGCGGGCGAGGATCCCGAGGCCCTGCGCCTGGACGATTGGGAGCAGACCGTCGTGGATTACGGCCGGCGACTGGCGGTGGATCCCCACGGCGTTGACGACGCGCTCTTCGACCGCCTGGCGGCCCGGCTCCGGCCCGAGCAGATCGTGGCGCTGACAGCCTTCGGCGGGCTCATGGTCGCGACCAACCTGTTCAACAACGCCCTGCAAGTCGACCTGGATGAGTATCTACTCCGTTACCGCAAGGAGGATGGGCGATGAGCGGGGCGGCACCGCAGGACCTGGCCGGGCAGGTCGCCGTCATCACCGGCGCGGCGCACGGGCAAGGGCGCGCCGCGGCGCTGGCGCTGGCCCGCGAGGGAGTCCGGATCGCGGCGCTGGACGTCGCCCGGCCGCTGGCTTATCCCGGCTACCCGATGGGCTCACCCGGCGAGCTCGAGAGCCTGCGTCGCGAATGCCGCGCCCTGGGCGTGGACTGCCTGTCCTTCGCCGCCGATGTCCGCGATGATGCCGCCGTCAGCGCCGCGGTGAAGGCCACGCTCGAGCAGTTCGGCCGCATCGACATTCTGTTCAACAACGCCGGGATCTGCGGCTATGGCCTGGCGCACGAGCTGACCGAGGACGCCTGGGACGCCATGCTCGACATCAACCTGAAGGGGGCCTGGCTGGTCGCGCGCCGGGTCATCCCGGGCATGATCGAGCGCCGTCATGGGGTGATCATCAACAATTCCTCGGTGGCCGGCCTGCGCGGCATGGGCCGGCTCAGCCATTATGCCGCATCGAAGTGGGGACTCGTCGGCCTGACCAAGTCGTGGGCCATCGAGCTGGCTCCGTACAACGTCCGGGTCGTTGCCCTCTGCCCGACCGGTGTCAACACGCCCATGAACGACGGCCTGGCGATGCTCGAAGGGCTGACCCCGCAGCAGATCGCCGAACGCTCCGCGGGCAACCTGCTCCCCATGCCCTGGATCGAGCCGGAGGACGTCGCCGCGGCCGTTGTGTTCCTGGCCTCGTCCAAGGCTCGGTCGATCACCGGCTCGGAGTTCGTCCTCGACGCGGGGTTGCTCACACGCTGAGGTCGGCGGGTCAGCTCCGTGCGGATGGCCGCCTTCGTGGCGAGGGATTTCAGGGGAACTGTCGTTCGCAGGGAGAGGTTCATGATGATTGACGTGATTGGTTCTTGGTCATTCCGGCCGCGGCTCACGATGAGCACGATGATGCGGCTGGTCGCGGCCAGTGCTCCGTGTTTCGCCCTGTACGCCGCCAGCTTTCGCTTCGCGCCGGTCCGGGGATCGGCACACGGGACGGCGGCGCTGGCGGCGGTCGTCGCCTGGAGCCTGGCGGCAGCCTTGCCGGCTGTCTGGGTCAGCGCGGTGCGGCGGACCCCGCCCAGGGGCCTGCTGGTCCGGTTCGCGGTCGGGACGAGCTTCCTCGTGACCTTGATGAGCGCAGGCGGCCCTCTTCTGTTCGTGATCCTGCTCGGCGCCGCCGTCCTGGCCCCCTCGCTCGGCTGGTATACTGTCTCACTGATGCCACCCGGTCTGGAACGCGATCAGATCAAGGGAGCCGGCATCACGTTGCTCTCGTATCTCATCCAGGTCGCCCTGACGTTCTTGCTGTTCATCGCGACGATCCCTCTCCTGGATCGGCTCTTGTGACTGTGGCCTTGACTTCGGCACGATCTCGGGGGGCCAACTCGGCGAGGGGTCCCGAAGGTCGATCACTCGAACAGATCTCCCAGGTCAGGCATCGGCGGTTGTCGCCGGCCATCCTCCATGAACGGCACGTCGGCGAAGTGGTCCAGCTCCGCAAACCACGCATCGGGATCCACCGAGATCGGCTCGAGCAGGATGCCACCCTCGACGCGCCGCACACGCACGCGGTCACCGGGCAGGCGAAACGCCAAGGGCAGACGCACCGCTTGGCTCCGCCCATGCTTGAAGATTCTCGCAATGCCACTCTCGCTCATGGCTTACCTCCGATGCGATACCTATCATTGGTATGCATCATCGCCGGGAGAAAAGCAAGCCTGCCGGCGTAATCGACGAGTTCTTGGGGCACGACTCCGGGAGGGCGAGCCTTCGACTCGGGCTCGGCCGGGACCTCAGGGAAGACCCCTCACCCGCCCTTCGGGCACCCTCTCGCCGCTGCGCGGGGCGAGGGGGAAGACCCGTCGCCCGAGATGCTTTCCGACCCGTCGCACAGTAACATGAGAGCGTCGGCTCGGCGACTGGGGAGGACGGGAGCGCTCGGCCGGATCAGCTCGAGGTGGATCATGGATCTCGACCGTTACCGGCTGCTGGCCCAGCTCGGGGCCGGCCCCGATGGGATCTCGTATCGCGCGGCAGGCGCGGGAGGGATCCCCGCACCCAACGGTGGCGCGACGGTGGTCGAGCTCCGCGATCTGAGACGCGCGCGGGACAATGCGGGCCGCTGGGAACGACTGGCTCCCCGGCTCCGGCTGGCGGCCCAGCTCAACCATCCCGCGGCGATCCACGTCCTCGATCTCGGACTGGAGCACCCACCGCCATACGTCGCGCTGGAGTCGGTCGGCGATATCACCTTGGCCGACACCGGGCCGTTGAGCCGCGACGCCGCCATCGAGCTGATCCGCGCCTTGGCCGAGGCCTTGGCCGAGGCCCATCGCCTGGGCCTGGCGCATGGGCGGCTCGGTCCCGGCCAGATCTGGCTGGTCGACGGGACCCGGCCGAAGGTTGACTTCACCGGGGTTGATGCCGGCGTCCCGGCCGCGACGGCGGCGGCGCGAGCGCTCGATGCGGCCTGCCGCGATCCGCGAGCCGGCGGCGGCCCGGCGGCCGAACGCGCTGCCGACCTCTATAGCCTGGGGGTCCTTCTCGTCTGGCTGCTGACCGGCCGGACGGATCGCGAGCGGTTCCTCGCCGGGCTCGATACCGGCCCGCTGCTGAGTGGTCTGATCCGTGAGCTGCTCGCCGATGACCCGGCCGAACGCCCGACGGCCCGGGAGGTGCTGGTGCGGCTCACCATGCCGGCGATGTCGCTCGATGTCACGGGGGAGTGGACCGAGCCGGCGACGCAGGCTCAATCGGCCTCCGTGACGCGACCCTCGGTCGGCAATCGCACCGAACCCGAGACGCTTGGGGACGACGCCGGCCAGCCCCTGCTGGGCCGTTATCGTCTGCTGGAGAAGCTGGGCGAAGGGGGACAGGGGATCGTCTATCGCGCCGCGGATCCGGCCGAGGGCTCGATTGTCGCCATCAAGGTTTTGCGGACCGAGCAGGCACGTGACAGCCAGGTCCTGCGGCGGTTCCGCAAGGAGGCCCGGCTCATGGCCGAGGCCAACAACCCCCATGTGGTCAACCTCCTGGAGTACAACGACGAGGACGGCGTCCCCTACCTGGTCCTCGAATTCGTGGCCGGCGAGAGCCTCAGTCACTTGCTGGCCCAGCGGACCCGGCTCGACGAGCCGACAGCCCTGGCGATCATGGCCGGAGTGGCGCGCGGTCTGAAGGAAGCCCACGAGCGCGGGATCGTCCATCGCGACATCAAGCCGGCCAATATCCTGCTCCTGGGTCGGGAGCGGGCACCGGCAGCCATCCCTTCGCCCGCGACGGCCAGGGATCTCGAGGTCGAGACCACGCTGTCCGGTCGAGGGCTTCGCGAGCTCGCCGTGACGGTGGCAGAGCCGCCCGCGACGCTGGCCGAGTTTCCCGCAACCGTGGCCGAGACCGCCCCGTCCGGGCTGATCGCGCCTCGGATCAAGATCACCGACTTCGGGCTGGCGCGGCATGTCATCGATACGGAATCCCTGGCCATGACGGCCGCCGGCGCCCTCCTGGGCACGCCGTACTACATGGCACCGGAGCAGTGGACCGGGCGCGCTATCGATGCGCGGACGGATGTCTACGCGATGGGTGCCACGCTCTTCCACCTCCTGGCCGGCCGGCCGCCGTTCGAAGGAGCGACGCGGGATGACCTCTGCGCCCAGCACTGCCACCAGCCGCCGCCGTCGCTGGCGAAGCTCAACCCGGATGTGAGCGAGGGCCTGGCCCGGGTGGTCGAGCGGGCGCTGGCCAAGCGGCCCGAGGATCGTTACGTCGACGCCGGGGCGATGCTCCACGACCTGGAGGCCCTGCTGCATGGCGAGCCGGCCGATGTGGCGATCCACCCCCGGCTGCCCGATTGCGACCCGAGCCGGGTTCTCCGGTTCGAATTTCGATGGGAGCTGGACTCGACACCGCGGCCGCTCTGGCCCCTGGTCACCAATACCGACCGGCTCGACCGAGCGATCGGGTTTGCCCCGGTGCGGTATACGACCCGGTTCGAGCCGGGCCGGGGCGTGCGGACCTTCGCCGAGGGCCGGAAGGCCGGGATGGTCGAGGTGGGGGAAGAACATCCCTACGAATGGATCGAGCCCCGGCGTATGGGAGTGCTGCGCCAGTACAGCGCGGGTCCGTTCGTCTGGATGGTGAGCATCGTCGAGCTGAGGCCTCGGCCCGGGGGCGGCACGACGTTGATCCATCGCCTCCAGCTCGAGCCCAGGAACTGGAAGATCCGCGTCGGGTCGCGCTGGGGCGTGGGCGTCGGCCTCCGCAAGCGGCTGGAGAGGATCTACCGCCGGATCGACGCGACGGTGCAGAGCCAGGCCCGGCGCGGTGTGGTGCCCGGAGTCGATCCGTTCGAGGAGTCGGAGCCGCTGTCGAGACCGCGGCGCCTTCGCCTGGAGCGATTGCTGGACCGTCTCGCCGCGCTGGGCGTGGACGTGGCGGTCGTCGAGTGGCTGGGCGGGTTCCTGGCCCGCGCGGCTCCCCAGGAGATCGCCCGCATCCGGCCGCTGGCCCTGGCCGGGCAGTTCGGGCTCGACCCGGACCAGGTCGTCGCCGCCTGCCTGCACGGCGCGCGCGAGGGCCTGCTCGAGCTGCACTGGGACCTGCTCTGCCCGGTCTGCCGGATCTCGTGCCAGGTCACGGACACGCTCCGCGCGATCGTCGAGCATGCCCACTGCGCGGCCTGCCACCTGGACTTCCAGCTCGACTTCGCCAACTCGGTCGAGTTGATCTTCCGCGTGCATCCCGAGATCCGCGCGGCGGAGCTGGGCACTTACTGCATCGGCGGGCCGGCGCATTCGCCGCACGTGGTCGCTCAGGTCCGCGTCGCGCCCCGAGAGCGGATCGAGCTGCCACTGGATCTTGTCGAGGGCATGTACCTCATCCGGGGTCCGCAGTTGCCCTGGAAGCTCGACGTTGCAGTCCGCCCCGCGGCGACGCTCCGGCGCTGGGAGATCGACCTGGCATCGGGGACGGCGCCGGACCTACCCCCCGCGGGGCTGCGCGCCGGTGGGCAAGTCCTGGTCCTGAACAACGGGCACGACCGCGAGCTCGTGATTCGCGTCGAGCGGACCGCATCGCGGAGCGATGCGCTGACGGCGGCTCGCGCGGCGTCACTGGCCTTGTTCCGCGAGCTGTTCCCCGGAGAGATCCTCGCGCCCGGCCAGCTTGCGACGGTCTCGACCGTGACACTGCTGGTCACCGCGCTCGATCCGGCCCAGGCCGATGCGCTCTACCAGGAGCTGGGCGATGCGCGGGCCTTTACCGTGATCCACGAGCACTTCCAGCGGCTGGGTGAGGCGATCCGCCAGGGCGGCGGGGCCGTCGTAAAGACCCAGGGCGAAGGGTTGCTCGCGTCGTTCAGTGATGTGTCCGCAGCCGTCCGCACCGCGCTCCACTTACCCGGCCAGCTCGCCCGTGGTGAGGCGACTCGTTCCCTGCGCCTGCGGGCCGGCATCCACCGCGGACCGGCACTGGCCGCCACCCTCAACGATCAGCTCGACTACTTCGGTACGACCGCCCGCCTGGCCGCCGCGACACTGCAATACGCCTGCGGCGGTCAACTGGTCATGACCCAGGCCGTGGCGGCCGACCCCGAGGTCGCCGCTCTGCTGAATGAGCGCCGGATCGCGACCGAAGTCGTCCCGGCCGAGCTGGGCGGGGAGACCCACGTGATCCGAGTCCGGCTGGATGGGGACACGGGGAGGTCGATCGAAGGCGGAACCTACGTCAGTTTGGCAGTTTCGTCACGGAGAACTTGAATTGTCCTCTCGAAGTAATCCCGAATGGTGGCCAGCTCCTGGGCGCTGTAACGGCTGCAAACTTCCTCCATCGCCCGTCCGAGCGAGGCAAAGATCGGCATGACCTGCTTGCGCAGCCCCGAGTTCGGGAGACCTTGAATGATGATGCTGCGCCGGTCACGCGGGTTGGGTTCGCGCCGCACATACCCGGCTTTCTCGAGACGGTCGACAATGCCGGTGATCGCGCCGGTCGTGAATCCGGATAGTTCAGCCAGACGGCCTGCCGTCGTGGGCCCATGCTGATCGAGCAGCCCCAGGCACTTCCATTCGACGGCGCTGAGCCCGAGCCGCGCGGCGACCGCTTCGTGGAACAGGATCACCGCGGTGCTCAGCTCCCGCCCCAGGGATTCCCCCAAGCTCGAAGCCCCAGGCGAAACCGGTCCCGTTGATTCGGCCCTTGACGGATTTATCTTGCGCATGAGATACTCAGAGGCGAGATTCTTGCTCCTCAGAATTCATTGTAGGGCTTGCGATGGATTCCGGTAAAGGTCCCGCCGTGCACGAGTCGGATGCGACGGCCACGGCTGTGTCTGGTGGGCAACGCTTCGGCCCGGTCGTCGCCTTGCTCCTCCTGGCGCCGATTGTGTCCGAGGTGTTATTCGGGTCGACCCGGATCAGCGTCCTGTTTGTGCTGATCCCGGAGATCGCCACGTGGGGTTGCGGCGCGCTGATGATCCGCGAGGCGGTTCGGCGGTGGCAGCGCGGTTGGGTGAGCCTGTTGCTCCTGGGAGTGGCCCTGGCCGTGGCCGAGGAATGCGTCATCCAGCAAACCTCGCTGGCCCCGCTGGTCGGGCTCGCCACCCACACGTATGGGCGCCTCTGGGACGTGAACTGGGTCTACTTCCTGTGGGCGCTGGGCTACGAAAGCGTCTGGGTCGTGGTACTTCCAGTCCAGCTCGCGGAGTTGATTTTCCCGGCGCGGCGGGACGAACCCTGGGTCGGTCAGCGCGGTCTCATTCTGGCGGGCGTCGTGTTCGTGCTGGGCTCGCTCGTCGCCTGGTATTCCTGGACACAGGTCGCACGAACCAAGGTATTGCACATGCCCGAATATCAGCCTCCTCTGTGGCACATCCTGCTCGCGATGATGGCCATCGTACTCCTGGCGGCGGCCGCGTTCAGCCCGTGGACCGCGCCCCGACCGGGACGGCCGTTTTCTCGCCGGCCAGCACCACGCCCGTGGCTCGTGGGACTGATCGCCGTTGCCTTCGGATTCCCCTGGAGCATCCTGGTCCTGTTGGGTTTCGGCGTCGTCGCGACGATCCCCTCCGGAATCCCCATGATCGTAGGAGTCGCCTGGGTCTGTGCTGTCCTGGTTCTCATCATGCGTTGGACGCGCCGGCAGAGCTGGAATGATCGGCACCGAATTGCTCTCGTGTCTGGGGGGTTGTTGGCGTGTATGGGGGGCGGATTCGTCATCTTTGCGGTCGGCGGCGCTCTGCCGATTGACTGGGTCGGCAAGACGATCCTCAACTTGTTCACCGTGCTGGCGATGGTCAGGCTGGGCGGGCAGCTCCGGAGTCGGCAGGACGTCGTTTTGGGTCAGAGGTAGCGCGACCTGACATCCTTCAGCAAAACGCTGTCGCCGTCACGACCGGTCGAGCCTCTGGCACGGCCGTGTATCGGCCGGTCGGGTCGACCATGAACCCGAGGCGCTGAGATCCCTCGGTCTCGTCGGAGGCGACGGCGACGATCTCCAGGATGTGCTCGCCCTTGGCGAGCAGCTCGCCGGGTAGGGGTCCCGACCAGTGGCCCTCCTCCGATAACTCCAAGCCGGCCCAGGCTCCCCCGTCGATGCGGCAGCGGACAGCCCAGACGCGCGGCTCGGACCAGGTGCGCACGACGACCCGGTCCGGGCCCCTGACGATGTGCCGGGGGCCGGTGGCCAGCAGCCGATCGCGCGGGTGCGTCACCATCACGACCGGACCGCGGTCATCCACCGAGCGATACCTTGCGGCCAGATCGTCCCCGCGGAAGTGGAGCAAGGTATAGCCCGGCGGTCCCCCCTCCGGGTCGCCGATCGATCGGGTGGCGATCGCGACGTTCCGGCCGTCGTTGGCAATCTGCCCGTAGTGGGTATGGCCGCACACGATCGCCTCGACCCGCCGGGTCTGGACGATCGCGCGCCACGCGTCAATACCCGGGCCGGCGAAGTCTTCCCAGATCTGGTACGGGTAGTTGTGCTGGAAGATCACTACCCGTTCCCCCGCGGCCACCGCCGCGTCGACCTCGGCGGTGAACCAATCAATCTGCTCGGCCGACAGCCCGACGGGCCGCGACTCCTGGGTGTTGAGCCGGATGAACCGGAAGCCGTGCATCGAGAATGCGCCGTATGGCTCGCCGAGGTGCCGTCGGAATCCCGCGGCGAGCGGATCGTCCTGGACGTCGTGGTCGCCGATCAAGGCGAAGTGGGGAACCTTCAGGCCGCCGCGGATCTCATCAAACAGGCGGAACTGGGCCTCGGTCGCGTTCTGGACATTGTCACCGATGAACTGGACGAAGCTCGGCCGGATCAGGTCGTTGACCTCGCGCACCATCCAGTGCGCGACCCGTACGTTGGCGAGGTCCGGCTCCGTGAGGTGCAGGTCGCCGGGAACAACCACGGTGATTTCTGTGCCAGCTTCCATTGTGTTCAGATCTCCTCAAGACGCGATGGCTCCCACGGGAACCTGAACCTCACCCTGGGCTTCGGATGACGACGCTCGATCGGTTCGCATGGTCTCGGGCATGGCCAGGGCGAAGTAGAGCGTCCCCGCGGCGGCGATGGCGGCGAGGGTGAGGAAGCCGGCGTCGAAGCCCGCTTCCTTGACCACGAAGCCCGCCAGGACGTTGCTCAGCCCGGCTCCCACTCCGGTCGCCGTGGCGAGGGCGCCCTGCGTCAGGTTGAACCGGCCCGTCCCCTTGGTCAGATCGGCCACCACCAGCACGGACACCACGCCGAAGATGCCCGCGCCGATGCCGTCGAGGAGCTGCACCCCGACCAGGTAGAACGGGTTGACGCTCAGGCAATAGAGCAGGCCGCGGATGGGCAAGACCGCGAAACCGATCAGGAAGACGGGCTTGCGGCCCCACGAAGCCGCCAGGCGGCTGGCCGCCAGGGCGACGGGTACCATCACGACCTGGGCCGCAATGATGCAGGCCGACATCACGACCGCCGCGCCTTCCTTCAGACCATCGCTGGACTTCTGGCCGGCCAGCGGCAGCATCGCCGCATTGGCGAAGTGGAACAGGACCGCCGAGGCGATGAAGGTCGTGATCCTTCGGTCACGGAACAGCTCGGCGACGCCGATGACCTCGACCCGGTGCTCTTCCCCATCGTCGGCGCCCCGAGCCAGGTCGTGGTCGATCTCGGGCTCGCGGATCAGCAGGACGGCGGCCGAGCTGGCGGCCGCCATGCCGGCCACGAGCAGGAACATGGCTCCGTAACCAAAAAGGTAGGCCAGGCCCCCGGCCAGGGCCGCCGCGACGACATTGCCCGCGTGGTTGAACGCCTCGTTCCGACCCGTACGTCGCGGCATCACCACCCGGCCCACCAGGCCCAGCGTCAGCGCCGCCACGGCCGGGGGGAAAATGGCCGCAGCCGCCCCGATCACCGCTTGCGCGGCGACGACCACTCCGAACGCCGGCACCAGGTAAAGCACGAGGCAGCCCGCGGCAACCGTCGCCGCGGCCAGCGCGACCGCGAGGCGCTTCCCCCGGATGCGGTCGATCAGCGCGCCGGCGGGAGTCTGGGCCAGTACGGTCCCGATCTGCGACGCCGCCAGCGCGATCCCCACCCGGGCCGCGTCCCAGTGATGCTTCTCCCGTAGGAAAGTGCCGAGGAACGGTCCCATCCCGTCCCGCACGTCCGCCAGGAAGAAGTTCAGGCCGTCGAGCGACCCGAGGCTCCGCCACGAGGGATGCCGCTCCCGGACGCCCGGACTCGAGCCCTGGTTGCTGTTCATGCTTTGGTCGCTCCGCGTCAGTAGGGGACCAGCGCCAGCCAGGCGACGCCGACCATGATCGTCAGCACCGTCAAAGGGACGCCGACCTTGAGGTATTCCAGGAAGCCCAGCTCGGTCCCCGCGCGGCGGGCGTTCTCGACGACGATCAGGTTCGCGACCGAACCGAGTACGGTCAGGTTCCCGGCCAGCGTGCTGGACATCGCCAGGGCCAGCCAGGCCAGCTCCTTCTGGGGCATGACCTCCATCAGTGGCTTGAACAGCAGCACCGCCGGGACGTTCGAGACCAGGTTCGACAGCAGCACCGAGAGGCCGCTGACCAGCACCACCGGCGACTGCCGCAGAGCGTCGCACCGCTCCAGTCCCCAGGGGCGGACGACGTGCATCTCAAAAGCATGAACCACGACGAACAATCCCGTGAACATGACCAGGAGCGGCCAGTCGATCCTCGTGTACACCTTCTCGGGGCGGATCCGGCTGAGCATCAGCACTCCCGCCGCGGCCAGCGCCACCAGCGCGATCGGCTGACCCGCGAAGAACAACCCGACCGTGGCCGCGGTCACGGCGATGCTCTTGATCAGGAGGCCGCGGTGCACTCGGGGCGATGTCGAATCATCGACCGGCGACGGAGCCTCTCCCGTCTTGACCAACATCTTGCGGTAGAGCCAGACCACCACGGCGAAATTCAGGAACAGGCCGATCACGGCGACGGGGGCCAGCCGCGCGGCGAACCGCGTGTAGGAAATATGAGAGAGCGAGCCGATGATCATGTTCTGCGGGTTGCCCGTGATCGTGGCGACCGAGCCGATGTTCGAGGCCGTCGCCAGCCCCACCAGGTACGGGATCGGCGGCCGATTGAGGCGATGGCAGAGGTGGAGCACCAGCGGAGTCATGGCCACGCAGACGACGTCGTTGACCAGGAACGCCGAGAGGACGCCCGAGAGGGTGATCGTGACCGCCAGCAAGGTCAGCGGCCCGGAGAACCGCGCGGCGATCCGCTCCGTGGCCAGGGCGAAGAACCCGGCCATCCGGAGATAGGACACCAACACCATCATGCCGAAGAGCAGCGCGATCGTCTCATGATCGACGGCCTCGGCCGCCTCGCGCATCGTGAGCACGCCGCCGGCCAGCATGACCGCCGCCCCGACCAAGGCGATGCCGGCGCGGTCGATCCGCAGGCCGGGAACCTTGCCCAGGGCCAGCGCCAGGTAGGTCAGCCCGAAGATCGTCGAGACCAGGGGAATCGAGGCCGGTGGCGTCGTCACGGGCGGGGTTCCTCACCTAGGTCAGGCTTTCGAGCCTGACTCCTGGGATGCGTCGAGCTAGAGGGCCTGACCTACTGACGTCGAGAGGTCGGACGTCGTGGCGAGCGGGGCGACGATCCCGCTGTCGCGCTGCGCCAAGGTCTCGGGGACGAGGCCAACGATCCATAAGGTCGCGAGGACGCCCACGCCAGCCAGGGCGGCGAACAGGCCCCGGTAGCCCAGCGGGCCGACCAGGAGGCCCGACACCGCCGGGCCGATCGCCGAGCCCAGGACCAGGCACGAGCCGACGATCACCTGCGCCTCGCCCGAGCGGCGTGGGTCGGCCAGGCGGTCGGTCACCCAGGCGGCGGCGAGCACGGCGAACAGGCCGTTGGCCAGGCCGTCGAGCGCCTGGATGGCGATCACCTGCCCGGGCGTTTGTGCCACAGCCACCAGGGCCAGCCGCAGCGCCATGATTCCCCATCCGGCGATCAGGAGCGGCCGGCGACCCCAGCGGTCGGCCAGCCACCCCGCCGGCCAGACCACGAGCATCCAGGCGGCCATGCTGACGACGAAGGCGTACGCCAGCAGCCGCTCCGGCGCGTGGAGATCGCGGTTGAGGAAGAGGCCGAGGTAGACGCCTCCCGGCGCGTTGGCCGCATGGAAGCTGACCATCGCCGCGACGAAGGCCCAGAGGGCCGGATCGCTCGGGAGCCAGGACCCGCCCGGCGACCTGGGGGCGGAGGCTTGGGGTGAGACCGGCCGCGGATGGCCGTCCTCGTGGATCAGGAATGCGGCGACGAACCCCAGTCCCTGGACGAAGGTCAGGGGGATCAGGATCGCGCCAGCGCCGTGCCCCTCGGCGATCAGGCTCCCCGCCAGGGCCACCGCCACGATGCCGATCGGCTTCCAGAACCGCAAGGCCCCCAGGGCCGCGCCCACCTCGCCCGGCCGGGCCAGCGCGGTCGCCTCGGCCCCGGAGAGGCTCTCGATCACCGCGCGACAGACTCCGTTCTCGGCGAACAGGACCACCAGCACGCCCAGGGCGATCGCCCCATGGGCTGCGCGGAGCGCCGCGGTCGCGACCGCCAGAACGCCGAGGGCCACCAGGAGGAACGGCTTGCGCCACCCGATCCGGTCGGACCAGAGGCCGACCGGGAACTGGGCCAGGCTCGCCAGCGCGGCCAGGGTCGAGATCAACCCGATGGCCCGGTCCGACAACCCCTGCTGGCCGAGGTAGAGGGGCAGGTAGGGGAGCGTGAACCCAATGCCTGCCACGCCGAAGAAGTACGAGCCATAAAGCCCGATGCGGTTGCGCCAGTCCATGATCGACGAAGCTCCGCTTGCGAGAAGGATCCGTAAGAAAGAGTCCTGGGCCCAAACTTGCGGCCCAACGAGCCGCGGGAGCGCAGCCCGGGGTGAAACCCCGGGACGCTGCGGTCGCCGCTCGATCGCACCCTGAAGGGGTGCCGGAGGGAATTTCACTCCGGCGGCCCTTCAGGCCGCGGGAGACTTGGTGGCGTCGGGTGGGGTCCCGGGCTTGCATCCCGGGCTTTGCTCCCACGGCCCTTCAGGCCGCCGGTGGCCCACACCGAGCGCTTGACGACTTCCGTTCTCCGGGGCGTGCCGGATCACCGTTCACCCCGGCGGTAAGATCGGGGGCAGGTCCGATCCGCGGCGGTCGCGGGGCTCGAACGCCTTGCCCTTGGGGTCTGGCCGGTTGGGCGGTGGCTCGAGGGCCGGTCGGGTTCCGACTCGGGCGCGGTCCTCACCGATCTGAGCGAGGTGCTCGGGCACGTGGGTCATGGCCTCCGCGGCGCGGGCGAGCTCGCCGGCGCGCTCGTTTCGGCCGGCTTCGAGGTCACGCCGCGCGGCGCTGTAAAGGTCGCGGGCCGCCTTGATGTAAACCTCGGAGTCGGTCGCCGTCCTCCCGGAGTCGAGCCAGCCCAGCCGTTCGTAGGCGCGGTACAGGTCGCGCCGCGCGCGCTCTCGGGTGTCTTCCATGCCGAAGTCATCCGAGGGCGCGGGCAGGTCGGGGTCGGGCCGGTCGAAGCGCGTGGCGTTGCGGGCGTGGTCGACGGCCCGGGCCAGGTCGTGAGCCGCGGCTCCGTACTCGCGGGCGCGGAACAAGTCACCCGCGGTCTGGGCACGCAGGCCCTGCCGGTAGAGCTCGGCCGCGCGATCGGTCCAGTTGCGCAGCCGCTCCTCGGGCCGGCCCGCGGTGCCCTCATCGGTGCGGAGCCGCCGGAGAAGGTCGTAGGCCTTCCGCAATTCGCCACCCGGCTCCCGTTCCCCCTTCTTCTTCGCCGCGCCCTTCCCCTTCCCCTTGGCCTTGGGCGGCGGCGGCCCATCGGGCGGCGGCGGCTGCGCCGGCAGGACAGCGGCCAGGGCGACGCTGACCAGGACCGATCCCATCGTGGCCAGGAGCTTGAGCATGATCGTTCTCCCTTCGAGTTGTCTTGGGGCTTGAATGGGTCCGTCTCGATCCGACCCGCCAGACCTTGCCGGCTGGGGATAACGCATAGCCGATGCCAACGCGCGAAACCCCGGATTTTTCGGCGTTTTCCCCGCAACCAACCCGCACCCTGGGCACAACCGCCCCGTGGGAGTGGGGGGATTTCGCCCAACCCGGCGCGGGGACCGCGCGGAGGGCCCTTGGCCGGCCGGCCGGGTTTCGGTCAGAATGCGGGAGAGGATCTCTGGCGCGGTTCTTGCTAGAGGGTTTCGGCGGTCAGTCCGGAAGGGCCGGATTTCGAAGCCGTCAAGGGTCGGCCCATGCCACACTTCCCCTCACGGTTCCGGGTGCCGATCGGCGTCCAGGTCGGCGTGGTCGCGGCCCTGTTCGTCGCGGCGTTGGTCGTACTCTGGACAACGGGCGCCTCGGTCGTGGAGCGGGAACGCCGCCGGTCGGTGGCCAAGGATCTGCTCGACCGCGCCGGCAAGGAGCTGGCGGCCCGGGGAGGCCCGATCATCGCCCAAGGCGGAGGGTTCCTGGATTACCCCGATGATCAGTCCCGCGCCGAGCTGGATCGCAAGCTCTCCGCCGAGGCCGCGACCGCGTTGGGGCGCTACGAGGGCATCGAGGGTGGCTACCTGGTGTTGTGGTTCAGCAGCTTCCTCGGGACGGTGCTCGCGAAGAAGGACGTTCCGGCGCAGGGCAACGAGCCGGCACAGCCGAAGGCCGGGCCGCCCGCTCGTGGCCGGGACGAGTCGAGCTTGCCGCCGCTGGAGGCCGACTTGATCGATATCCAGGTCGACGCCGCCATCCGGAAGAAGCAGGAGTTGTTCTCCATCGAGGAGCTGGGGAGCCTGCGGCCGGTCACCGTGGCGATTCGCACCGCGCCCGTGGTGGTCGCCGGTCGCCTGGTCGGGGCGACCTGGGTGATGACCCGGCTGGTCGACCCGTTGTTCATCGATCGCTCGTTCCGGGGTTACCAGCTCGCCGCGGGGCTGGCGCTGGGGGGAATCGCGCTGGCGTTCGCGCTGACGGCGAGCCTGGCGCGGACCGTCCGCCGGCAGGTGGCGGAGCGGGACCGGCTCCAGACCGAGCTGCGGCGGAGCGAGCGGCTGGTGGCCCTGGGCAAGCTGCTGGCCGGCGTGGCGCACGAGGTCCGCAACCCGCTGGCCGGCATCCGCTCGACGGCCCAGCTCTGGCAGCGCGGGGTCGTCGGGCTGGATGCCGAGTCGCTCGGCGGGCTGGTCCACGAGGTCGATCGCCTGGAAGAGATCGTCTCGCGGCTGTTGCAGTTCTCCCGGGCCGACGCCCAGGAACTGGCCCCCGGAGACCTCAACGCCGTCGTGAGCGAGGCCGCCCGGCTGGCGTCCGGGCCCGCCGCGGCCAAGGGAGTCCACGTCGAAGTTGAGCTGGACGCGCACTTGCCGCCGGTCGCGATGGCCCCGCCGGCCCTGCTGCAAGTCTTCCGCAACCTGACGACCAACGCGGTCCAGGCCATGGCGCCGGGGGGCACGCTCCGGCTGTCGACCCGGCGGGACCCGTCCCGCCGCGCGATCCTGGCCAGCGTGGCCGATACCGGCCCCGGCCTGGCACCCGAGGCGTTGAAGCACCTGTTCGAGCCGTTCTTCACCACCAAGGCCGAAGGGACGGGGCTGGGCCTGGCCATCGCCCGCGAGATCACCCTGGCCCACCGCGGCGACCTCCAGGCCGCCAACCGGCCCGAGGGGTGCGGTGCGGTCTTCACGCTGACCCTCCCCGCCGCCGCATACCCGAGCAATGGAGAACCCCGCTGATGGACGCCCTCACCACGGTCCTGGTGGCCGACGATGACCGGACGATCCGTCGCAACCTCGTCCTGCTCCTGCAGTCCGAGGGCTACCGGACCCTGGAGGCGGACGATGGCGATGCGGCCCTGGCCCGCATCGCCGCCGACGCGCCCGACGCCGTGCTGCTGGACCTCAAGATGCCGGGTCGCGACGGCCTGGACGTGCTCTCGGAACTAGGGCCGGCGCTGGCCGATCTGCCGGTAATCGTCGTCACCGCCTTCGGCGGCTCGACCGTGGCGATCGAAGCCATGCGCCGCGGGGCCTACGACTACCTGACCAAGCCGTTCGACCTCGACGAGGTCCTGCTGACCTTGAAGCGGGCGCTGCGGCAGCGCGCGCTGGCGTTCGAGGTCAAGGCCTTGCGGGCGCGATCCGGCAAAACCGAGAACGAGCCATCCGAGGGCGAGGAGGACGTCGCGCCCGAGCTGATCGGCCAGAGCGCCGGGATGCGCGAGGTCTTCAAGGCGATCGGGCGGGCGGCCGCGACGGATGCCCCGGTCTTGATCGTCGGCGAGAGCGGGACCGGCAAGGAGCTGGTCGCCACGGCGTTGCACCGCCACTCGGATCGCGCCGCCGGTCCCTTCATCCGGGTCAATTGCGGGGCCCTGCCCGAGGGCCTGGTCGAGAGCGAGCTGTTCGGCCACGAGCGCGGCGCCTTCACCGGCGCCGACCGGCAGAAGCCCGGCCGATTCGAGCGGGCCGCCGGCGGCACGATCTTCCTCGACGAGGTCGGCGAGCTGCCCCTCTCGGCCCAGGTCAAGCTCCTCCGCGTGCTCCAGCAGCGGGAGTTCGAGCGCGTCGGCGGGACCGAGATCCTCCACACCGATGCCCGCGTCATCTCGGCCACCCACCGCGACCTGCCCAGAGAGGTGGCGGCGGGTCGATTCCGCGAGGACCTGTACTACCGCCTCAACGTGGCACGGATCGCGATCCCGCCGCTGCGCGACCGACCCGAGGACATCGCGCCCCTGGCCGAGCACATCCTCCGCCGCGTGGCGCGGAGGCACGGCTGGGGCGAGCCGTCGCTGTCCGCCGAGGCCCTCCGGACCATCCAGGAGCGGCCCTGGCCGGGGAACGTCCGGCAACTGGAGAACGCCCTGGCGCGGGCGGTCCTCGCCGCGCGGGGCCGGACCATCCTGCCCGAGCACCTTGACCCCGACGAGTCGGGCGACCTGACCCTGCCGCCGGCCGGCGACTCCGCGGAACCGATCCCGCTTCGCGCCCTCCTGGCCGAGGTGGAGCGGCGAGCGATCCAGCGCGCCTTGCTGGCCTGCGGCGGCAACCGCACCAAGACCGCCCAGTATCTGGGCATCAGCCGCCGTCAGCTCTTCGATAAGATCCGGGAGTACGACCTTCAGCCGTGAGCGTCGGGGTCGCTTCGCCCCCGGCAATCTGGACTTCCTGGCCATCGGCCAGGGACGAGAGCTCGCCTCGGACGACTTGTTCCTTGCCGTCGAGGTCGACCCAGGCCCCCCGGACCTGCTTCTTCAAGACCTGGACCCGGTCCGCGCCGCGCGAGCCCACCAGGATCGGCGTGCGCCGCACCTTCCCCCCTTCCAGCAGGAAACAGTAGTCCTGATAGCCCTGGTTGACGTCCCCCGCGCTGGCGACGGCGGCAGCCGGCAAGCTGAGCACGTCGGGCCGTTCGACCTGGATCGTGGCAGACGCATACATCCCGGGCCGCAGCAGGTCTTCGGGGTTGGGCAGGTCGATCTCGGCCAGCAGGGTGCGCGACTGCCGTTTCAGCGAATAGGACATCCGCTTCACGGTCCCGGTGTAAGTCCGGTCCTTGAGGATCGGGATGCGGATCAGCGCGGAGGCCCCGTCCTTGACCCATACGGCATCGGCTTCGGGCACCTCGACGAAGATGCGCATCAGGTCGCGGCGCTGGACGACGTAGAGCGGTTCCTGGGCAGCGCCCGGGGGCTGGACGTAACCTCCGGTGTTGACGTTCCGCCGGCCGATGACGCCGTCGAACGGGGCCCTCAGCGTGGCATAATCGACCAGGGCCTGCATCCGCTCCAGGGCCGCCTGGGCCACGGCGATGTCCACCCGGCTCTTGTCCCGGACCGCCTGGCTCTCCCGCGCGTCCGCCTCCGCCCGGGCCAACTGCGCCTTGGCCTCCATCACGCCGGCTTCGGCCGATCGCGACTCGTTCCAGGTCTCCTCCTCGACCCGCTTGTTGATCACCGCGCTCTTGAGCAGCTCGCGGGCGCGATCGTGCTGCATCTGCCGGAACGTGACGTTCGCCTCGGCCCGGCGGATGGCGGCCCGGGCTTCCTCGACCCGGGCCGCCGCCGAACCGACGCGGGCCTCGGCGACCGCGCACATCTTCCGCGCCTGCTCGACCTCGACCCGCTTCTGCTCGAGCTCCTTGACCAGGTCCGGGACCCAGAGCGTGGCCAGCACCTGTCCTTTCTTCACGCGGTCGCCGATGTCCACATTCCACTTCTGGACGTACCCGGCAATCCTGGGGACGATCGGAGTCTCCTCATAGGCCTGGATGGAACCCGGCTGCTGGACGGTCCAACGGAGCGAGGTCCGCGCCGGACGGACCACGGCGACCTCGAGGACTTTCGTCGACGACTCGGGAGGCGGCGGCGCAGCGTCCTGGCAGCCCGCGATCCCGGACAGCAAGACCACCGAGGTGGAGAGCCCGATTATCCAGCGGTATCCGATCGGGTTGCGCAGGTGAGGGCCATCGCGAAAGAACCCCCCCTGCCCCCCCCTCATCCAGGGGGGGAAAAGATCGGGGCGAGCCGCCCTCAGTTCGCTCCCCCTGACGAAGGGAGGTCCCTCCTTTTCCCACCCGTGATCAGGGGGGGTCAGGGGGGGTGATGAGCGAGCCTCGACTTGACCGCCAATCCCGGATGCCGTCCGGGCAGCCTGACCCACGTGATGATCGAAGAGCCGGCTTTCCGGGTCGTCGGGATGCAGGGACGGCGCGAGGGTGGTGGCCCGGCCCTGGATGAGGGCGAAGATGCTGGGCAGGACGATGAGCGTGGCCAGTGTGGCGGCGCCCAGGCCGCCGATGACGGCCCGTCCCAGGGGTGCGGTCTGCTCCCCGCCCTCGCCCAGGGCCAGGGCCATGGGGACCATGCCGGCGAGCATGGCCAGGCTGGTCATGAGGATCGGCCGCAGCCGGCTCCGGGCGCCCTCGACCGCCGCCTCCGCCGCCGTCATCCCGTCCCGGCGGTTCCGCTCGGCGAACGTCAGGAGCAAGATGGCGTTGGCGGTCGCCACGCCGATGCCCATGATCGTCCCCATGAACGACTGAATGTTCAGAGTGGTCCCGGTCACGGTCAGGGCGACGACCACTCCGGCGAGCACGCCCGGGATGGTCGAGGCCGAGACGATCGCCAGCCGCAACGATTGATAATACGCCGTGAGCAAGAGGATGATGACGACCATCGCCAGGGCCAGTCCAACGGTCAGGCCGCGGAACATCTGCTGCATGGGCACGGCCTGGCCGCGGACGTCGACCTGCGTCCCGCGGGGCGGATCACCGGCCGCCTGGATCGCCCGGTTCACGCGGCGGACCACCCGTCCAAGGTCCTCCCCGTGGATGTTGGCCGTGATGCTCACCAGCCGACGCATGTTGTACCGGTCGTACTCGCCGGGCATGGTCCCCGCGCACACCTCGGCCACGTCGCGGACCAGCAGCCCGCTGCCGTCCTCGCCCCGAAGGGGCACCATGCCGATCTGCTCCGGCGCATCCATCCGATACGGGGGGATTTCCACCTGCGTGTAGTAGCCGATCCCCGTGGCGGGATCGGCCCAGAAGATCGGTTCGACGAACCGGCTGGACGACGTCGCCGAGACCAGGGACCGGGCCACGCCGGCGGCGGTCACCCCGCTGAGCCCCGCCTTCTCGCGGTCGATCTTCACGGCCACCGCCGGGTAGTCCAGCGACTGGCCGAATTGCACGTCGCGCAGGGAGGGGATCTTCGATAACTCCGCGAAGACCTTCCGCGCGTACGCCTGGTTGTCGCTGAAGTTCGGGCCGCTGACGGCGATCTCGATGGGCGTCGGCGACCCGAAGCTCATGATCTGGTTGACCACATCCGCCGGTTCGAACGAGAACCGAAGGCCCCGCAGGCGACGGGCCACCGACGCCTCGGGGAGCCCCTCCTTGCGGAGCCGCTGCCGGAACCAGTCGCCCAGCCGTCGGGGCAAGGTTTCCCGCAGCCGCTCCTTCAACCGCTCGAGGTCCAGGCCGCCCTCCCGGTTCAACTTCACCCGCAGGACGGCCTCCTCCGGCCCGCGCATCCAGAGATACATATTATTAATCGTATAGCTGGTGGGGTGCAGCCCGCAGTAGCCGACGGCGATCGCCACCCGATCCGCGCCGGTCTCCTCCTTCGTCTCGTCGCGGACCAGCCGGATCGCCTCGCCGACCAGCTCGCCGGTGACTTCCATCCGGGTGCCGTCCGGGGCGCGGAGGCGGAGCTGGAATTCGCCGGCCTCCGCCCTGGGGAAGATCTCCAGGCCCAATCGGCTCCCCAGCAGCACGATCACCAGGCCGGAACCCAGGAGATAGCCACCCACCAGGACCCATCGCCACGCGACCAGCGCGCCGAGGACACGGGCATAACCGGACCGGAAGCGTGCGAACGAGAATCGCCCCTGCGTGCCTTCGCCGGCGTCGGGATCGTGCGGGCGGAGCATCCAGGCCGACAGGACCGGGACGAAGGTGCTGGAGAGGAAATAGGCCGCGACCATGGCGAAGCCGACCGCCAGCGACAGGGGGACGAACATCTCGCGGGCGGCCCCTTCCATGAAGAACGACGGCAGGAAGACCGCCAGGACGCAGAGCATGGCCAGCAGGCGGGGGACGGCGGTCTCTCCGTTGCTCCGAAGCGCGGCCCGTGCCACCGAAGGCGCCTTGTCGAGATGGGTATGGATGTTCTCCACCTCGACCGTGGACATGTCCACCAGGATGCCGACAGCCAGGGCCAGGCCGCCCAGGGTCATGAGGTTGATGGTCTGGCCCGTCAGCCACAGGCCCAGCAGCGCCGTCAGCAGCGCAATCGGGATGTTCAGAACCACCACGATGACGGTGCGCCAATCGCGGAGGAACAGGAGGACCATGAGCCCGGTGAGGACGGCCCCGAGCAGGCCCTCCCGGCCGACCCCCTCGATCGATTGGGTCACATAAGGGGATTGGTCGAACTCGAACCGCAGGTCGATGTCCTGGGGCAAGACCGCCTTCATGGCCGGCAGGGACGCCTTGACCTCGTTCACGACGGTCAGGGTGGAAGCGTCGGCCCGCTTGGTGACCAGCATGAACACGGCACGGCGGCCGTCGACCAGGGTTTCCCCGGCGGGGATGTCGGTGCTGTCCTCGATCCGGGCGACGTCGCGGAGGTAGACGTTCTCACCCAGCCGGAGCGGGATGCTCCCCAGCTCGCGCGCGGCCCGGACCATGGAGTTGACCGGCACGATGGGCATCTGGTCCTTGATCCGGGCGGTGCCGGAGGGGCTGATGCTGTTGCCCGACTTGAGCGCGGCGACCACGTCGTCGGGGGACAGGTTGTAGGACCGCAGGCGATCCGGGTCGACCTGCACCACCAGGGTCCGCTGATTGCCGCCGAACGGCGGCGGCGCCGAGACACCCGGCAGGCTGGCGAAGATCGGCCGGACGCGGAACAGGGCGAGGTCCTGGATCTCGCCGACGCTCCGCGACGCGCTGGAGAGGACCAGGTAACCGACCGGGACGCTCCCCGTATCGAACCGGACCACGTCGGGCGGGACGGTCCCCGCCGGCATGAAGGATCGCGAGCGGTTGACGTAGGCGATCGTCTCGGCCATCGCCTGGGCCATGTCCGTCCCGGGGTGGAAGTACAGCTTCATCAGGGCCGAGCTCTGGATGTTCCGCGACTCGACATGATGAATGCCGCTGATATAGAGGAAGTGATATTCATAATAGTTTGTCAGAAGACCCTCCATCTGGGCCGGGTCCATCCCCCCGTAGGCCTGGATGACGTAGATCACCGGCAGATTCAAGTTGGGGAAGATGTCGACCGGCATCCGCACGACGGCCAGAACGCTCCCCAGCACGAGGCCGAGGATGACGACCATCAGGGTCGCGGGACGGCGCAAAGCAAAGTTGATGGGATTCATGGCGATTCCGTGAACCGTAGGGCCGGCTGTGCCGGCCGGCCACCCGTGCGATCTCGATCGCCAAGCGGGATCGTCAGCATCCCAGCCGATCCCGGCCGGCACAGCCGGCCCTCCGATCCCGCTTGCGGAGACGGATTTCGGGAACAGCCTGCGACTCCCTTCAACCGTAGCTGCCCAGGCTCCGGGCGCCGTGAGGGATCGGCCGACGGACTGGTCGCGGGGCAGTGCGCGCAGCCCGGTGCACCGCCTCGATCGACCGAGCCACACGGCCCAGGCGGCCGACCAGGGCCACGACCGCGTTCCACAGAGTGAGGATCGCCGTGCCCGCGACGATCCCCTGGAATGTCCCCAGAAGCACCGGGACAAAGATGACCTCAAATGCAGATGAACCCATCGGTAAGCCTCCCCGGGATCCGGCCCGGCCCTGGTCCTGGCCGTCGGCCACCGTCCCGAAGGGAGCCGGTGTACCCACCGATCGGCCAACGGTGAGACTTAATGCAGCCGGCGTACCAGGGGGAAGAGCGGCCGATTTTCTGGGCGTTTTCCGGGTTTTTCCCCTGATTTCTCGAGACTCTGGGCAGAATCCCCCCACCCGGCTCGGGGGCATTCCGCCCGAACCTGATGTGCGCCAGGAGAGGTCGTGGGGAGTTGCCCCGTGGACACCCTCTCTCCTGGAGAATTCCGCGCGAGCGGCCGCAGAATGGCGAGGCGAGCGGATGGTCGGGAGCATCCGGAGACTGGAGCATCGTGTCCCCTTGGTATACCGTCTGCATCACGGTCAGGCGCCGGTCGATGGGAGGCGCCGGATTTCATCGCCATGTCCGCCCGTCGAGCGAGCCGGGAACTGATGCTGAGGAGGTGTCTCGATGGAAATATTTGAATGCGAGAATTCAAGCATGCGGCAGCCGGGGTCCGTCGGGGGATGCATCACCGGCGCCGCGGGGCTCTCCCGGATGAGTTCAGGGGGTGTCTTGGCCACGGGCATTGGGCTGCCGATCGCCGGTCGCCACGCCTTGGGGATCGCGCGGCTCGACCTGATGGATGGCCGGCGGGGTCGCGCGGGCGCTGCCGAGGCGGTGATTGCCGGCCGGGACGTGTCGCTCCAGGAGACACTGCTCGCCCATGAGCGGCTGGCGCGCGATCTGAAGCTCGCGGAGCAGGTGCAGCACCAATTCTTACCGCAGTCCTTGCCGGCGATCGCCGGCTACGCGTTCTTCGCCTATTACCACGCGGCCCACGAGGTCGGCGGCGACTATTACGATTTCGTCCCGTTGCTCAACGGCCGGCTGGGTATTGCCCTGGGGGATGTCTCGGGCAAGGGGGTCGCGGCGGCGCTGGTGATGGCGAAGTTCTCGGGGGACACGCGGCTGAAGCTCCAGTCCGAAGGATCCCCGTCAGCGGCCGCCGCCGCGCTGAATCACGCGCTCTGCGATGCCGCGATCGACGAGAGATACATCACCCTCAGCCTGTCGATCCTCGAGGCGAGCACGGGCCGGCTCCAGCTTTGCTCGGCGGGGCATCCCCCGATGCTCCTCCGCCGCGCCGACGGCACGGTCGAGGCGGTCGGCGAGCCGGGCAGGGGTCTCCCACTCGGCATCGTGCGCGACACCGTATATGAGCAGGTCGAAGTCCTGCTCCGACCGGGTGATGTCGCCGTCGTCTACTCGGACGGCGTGACCGACGCGCGAAGCCCAACGGAGACCCTCTTCGACACGCGGGAAAACCGTCGCCTGCTCCAATGCATTCAGGCCGCCGACGGCGGTCCCGAAGCGGTCGGCTGGGCAATCCTCCGGGAGGTGGACGAGTTTTCCCGCGGCCACGCCCAGGCCGACGACCTCACCCTGGTTTGCTTCGGGCCAGCCGGGCAGTGAACCCAACCGGCAGTCGACCCCGGGGCGACCGTGATGCTCAGTGGGGAGGTCCAGCATCAGCTCGGCGCGTTTCCCTTCGGACAAGAGCCTCAGCTCAGGACCAGCTCTCCGGCCTTGGGGACATGGACACCTTGGCCGTTGGTCGAAGGGGCCAGGATCAACTCGGCGGCGATGGCGGTCTCGCCGTGCTGGCTGAGGTCCAGTCCTTCGATCTCCTGCTCCTCGGAGACCCGCAGGGGAATGATCAGGTCGGTCACCTTGTAGAGGACCCAGGACCCGCAGAAGGTGAACGCGGAGACAATGACCAGGGCCGCCAGGTGGGCGAGGAAGGTGGCCCACTGGCCGGTGATCAGGCCGACATCCTTGGCGAGGATCCCCGTCAGGAGCATGCCGACCATGCCGCCGACGCCGTGGCAGGGGAAGACGTCCAGGGTGTCATCCAGGGTCGATTTCGACTTCCAGTGGGCCGCGAGGTTGCTGACCACGCTGGCGAAGACGCCGATGAAGAGGCTCTGGCGGATCGTGACGAACCCGGCCGCGGGCGTGATGGCCACCAGGCCCACCACGGCGCCGATGCAGGCGCCGAGGGCCGACGGTTTGCGGCCCCGCATCCAGTCGAAGAACATCCAGCCGAGCATCGCGGCGGCCGAGGCCGTGTTGGTGGTCGCGAACGCCATCGCCGCGGCGCCATTGGCACCCAGCGCCGAGCCAGCATTGAAACCGAACCAGCCGAACCAGAGCATGCCCGTGCCCAGCAGCACGAAGGGGACATTCGCCGGCGAGGGCGTTTCGTTGGACACATGGCTCTGGCGGCGGCCCAGGATCAAGGCACCCGCCAGGGCCGCCCAGCCCGCCGACATGTGCACCACCGTACCCCCGGCGAAATCCAGCACGCCCCACTTCCGCAGGAAGCCGTCGGGATGCCAGGTCCAGTGCGCCAGGGGAGCGTAGATGAATAGGCTGAACAAGACAATGAACAGCAGATACGAGGAGAAGCGGACTCGCTCGGCGAACGAACCGGTAATCAACGCCGGTGTGATGATCGCGAACTTCAACTGGAACAACGCGAAGACCACCAGCGGGACCGTCGGCGACAGTGTCGGATGGGTCGCCTCCCCCACCCCATCGAACATCGCGAAGGTCAGCGGGTTGCCCACGAATCCACCCAGGCTGTCCCCGAAGGCCAGGCTGAAGCCGACGGCCACCCAGACCAGGCTGATGATCCCCAGCGCCACGACGCTCTGAAGCATCGTCGAGACCACGTTCTTCAGACTGACCATCCCCCCGTAAAAGAAAGACAACCCGGGCGTCATCAGCAGCACCAGGGCCGCGGCCGTCAACATCCAGGCGACATCGCCGGAATTGATCGGTCCCCCCGTCGGGATCGCCGGGGCCGGCCCTTTCACGACCAGTGCGGCGACCGCCAGCACGACCAGGAGGAGAAACGGGATCCGTGTTGCGCGCTTCATGATCAGTCCTGATTCTTTTCTGGACACGGTCCGAGGCGGCGGTTCCTGGACGGACCGGGACCTCGACCGCGAGGCGACGGGAGCTTGTGTCGTAACTGGCAACCCCCGATCAGGTTGCATCGAGGGTTCGTGGTCGAGGCGGGAGAGGGCGGGCTCGAGCGAGTCCTCAAGTAACGAATCGCATGCCACGAGCAAACCACGGGAGAGAAACCGGCAAACAAGAGCTCAACGTCGTAGGTCAGGCTTTGGCCTGACGTTCCGATCCTGTCAGGCTAAAGCCTGACTTGCGTGAGTTCTCTCAGCCGCGCCGGCCGGCTCTCGCCGTCCTCGGTATAATCTCAGGTAAGACTCAGATAGACACCATGACTCAGGGCGATTGCGATCATGAGCACACTCATCTCTGAGGACCGTCTTCAATCCCGCACGACGACAACCCAGGCAGGCCGCGGCGGCTTCGGCGCCACGGAGCAGACCTGGCAGGAACGGTTGGCGTTCATCGACCAGTTGATGCGCGAGATGAGCTTGGAGGAGGATCCCCAGACGATCTACAAGTTATACGGCAGTCGGATTCGCAAATTGGTGCCGGCGGTCCGATCGCTGTCGTTGAGCCGGCGTGGTCTGGAGCCGCCCTGGTATCGGATCACCCGTTCCAGCACCTGGACCGAGGAGATCAACCCCTGGAAGGACAAGTCGCGGCTGCCGCTGCTGCAAGGGGGTCTGCTCGGCGAGCTGATCTATGGCGATGAGCCCCGGCTGATCGGCGACATCGCGCCGCTGCTGCGCGACGACGACCCGGCCCTCGATTATCTGGCCGGCTTCCACTCCCTGGTGGCGATGCCGCATTACGATCAGGGACGGGCGCTGAACATGGTCGTCCTGCTGGAGAAGGAGCCGGCGGCGTTCGACCCCGAGAAGTTCCCGGAGTGGTTCTGGATGAGCAGCCTGTTTGGCCGGCTGACTCACAACCTCCGGTTGCGCGATGAGTTGAAGCGCGCCTACGAGATTGTCGAGCGTGAGCTGAAGGTGGTCGCCGACATCCAGCGGTCGCTCTTGCCGCAGACCCTGCCCGCGATTCCCGGCCTGGAGCTGGGGGCGTACTACCAGACCTCGCGCTGGGCCGGCGGCGACTATTACGACTTCTTCCCGCTGCCGGAGGGGCGGTGGGGGATCCTGATCGCGGACGTCAGCGGCCACGGAACGCCCGCCGCCGTGATGATGGCGATCACCCATAGCCTGGCCCACAGCCTGCCCGGTCATCCCGAGCCGCCGGGCCGCCTGCTCGGGCATGTCAACCGACAACTGTCTCAACGCTACAACGCCCGCAACGAGGGGTTCGTCACGGCATTTTACGGTGTGTTCGATCCCGCGCGGCGCACCCTGACCTACGCCTGCGCCGGGCACAACCCGCCGCGGCTGAAGCGGTGTGGTCAGAACGCCGTCCACTCCCTGGATGAGATCGGCGGGCCCCCGCTGGGACTCATCGACGACCTGGAGTACGAGGAGACCACCGTGACACTCCAGCCCGGTCACGTCCTGGCCTTCTATACCGACGGCATCACCGAAGCCACCGACGCCGGTGGCGTGCAGTTCGGGGTCACCCGGCTCGACGCGGTCCTGGGCCGCTGCGACCTCGACGCGCCGGGGATCGTCGCGGCGGTGATCGAGGCCCTGGACCGGTTCACCGGCGGCGCGCCCCCCGAGGACGACCGCACCCTGCTGATCGCCAAGGTCGGCTGAGGGAACAGACCACGGACCCACTCCCCACGGGAATCCCCGAGGGATTTTCAGATTCTTTAACCACGAAATACACGAAAGGCACGAAAAGATGACAGGAATTTGCTTCAATTTTTCGTGCCTTTCGTGTATTTCGTGGTTAAATCCGGAAAAAATATCTTATTAATATGTGCATTTAGCATGCTTTTCCTGGAGATCTTCCCTCTCATGAGCAAGCGATCCGAGGTCATCAAGCTCGCGCCGTCGATCCTGGCGGCCGACGTGTCCCGGCTGGGCGAGCAGGTCTCCGAGGTCGTCGCGGCCGGCGCGGATCGGATCCACGTCGACGTCATGGACGGCCACTTCGTGCCCAATCTCACGTTCGGTCCGGTGGTGGTCCGCTGGCTGCGGCCGGTGACGGCCGTGGCGCTGGAGGTCCACCTGATGATCGAGGAGCCGGACCGGTATCTCGAGGCCTTCGCCGCGGCGGGGGCCGACACCTTGATCGTGCATCAGGAGGGGTCAATCCACCTGAACCGGACGATCCAGGCGATCCACGCCCTGGGCAAGCGAGCCGGGGTGGCGATCAACCCGGCGACGCCCGCCGTTTTGATCGAGGAGGTCTTGCCGGACCTGGAGCTGCTCCTGGTGATGACGGTCAATCCCGGGTTTGGCGGCCAGGAGTTCCTCGCCGGAGTGCTGCCCAAGCTCGAGCGGGTCCGCCAGATGATCGACCGGGTGCGTCCCGACTGCGAGCTGGAGGTCGACGGCGGGATCGAGCCGCACACGGCGCCCCGGGTCGTCGCGGCCGGCGCCACGGTCCTGGTCGCCGGCTCGGCGATCTTCCACGCCCCGGGAGGCGCCACGGCCGGCATCGCCCGGCTGAAGGAAGGACTCGCCGCAGGGTAATGGAAGGGTCGGCAAGTTTCACCGTTTCCGCTGACCGACACCCTCCTGCGGCCGACTGTCCACGCCTACTCGAGTCCAGGCGTTTGATTGTTCTCGGACCCGGGCCGCGACGTCCCCGGGGCCGGAAGCGAGCCGCTTCATCTCGTCCAACAGCTTGGAGACGGCTTGCTCGAGATGTTCGCTCCAGGGTCCCCGACTGCGGGTTTGCAATCGACTCCCGGCAGGGCGACCGGCTGGCCCTTGAGGCGTTCCACCAGGTCGCGCTCGCGCGGGACCTGCGCGATGCAGGGTCCACACCACGACCCCCAGAAGACCAGCACGACGACCTTGCCTCGATATCACCCAGAGCAAGGCGTCTCGGACCGCCGGCTCATCGGAGGACGACTGGGCCAGGTCCACCATCCGGCGACAGGAGTCGACCCGATCGAGGGCGCGCCTCGCGGCGACTTCCCGCTGCTCAAGGGGGCTCCCGGCCTTGGTCGTCGCCGGGAGGAGTGAGCGTCGAGCAGCAGCCTGTTGGGCCTCGAACTCGTCCCGGATTTGCGCCAATCGCTAGGCGATCGACCATTCGGGTCGCCGATTTGGATCATTGGACTTCGACGTTTCGGCGGCGGCGGCTGATCGGGTCGTCGGCTCGTCGGCCCTTGCGACCAGCGTGACGAGCAGGGCAGCGAGACCGGCCAGGGCGAGTGACCTCACGGCAGGGTCCTCCGGATTGAGCGCAAGATGACCGCGGAGGCTTCATTCCACTCAAGATCGGCGTTTCTTGAGGGCGCCCGGCCCGATGCATCCTGGCGAACCGAGGGATCCGTCAACAATAGCCTGACCTCTGTCTGGCTCCTTGTTGTCCAGGTAATATGATGGAGACTCCCGGGTCGCGCAGAGGAAGCGCTCCGCGCTCGCATCGTGTGGATCTCACCCTCGGTTTCCAGCAGAACCAAGCACTGGCGCTGCGGGGGTCGAGGAGACGGAGGGACCCGGGAGGGAGGGTTGAGCGAGATGCGTGCCATGATCCTGGAGGCCCTCGGCCGGTTGACGGACCATCCGACGCCGCTGCGATTGGTCACTCTGCCGGATCCGGTCCCGGCCGAGGGTGAACTTCTGATCGAGATCCACACGTGCGGCGTCTGCCACACCGAGCTCGATGAGATCGAGGGCCGGACGCCCCCGCCGCGGCTGCCGATTGTGCTGGGCCATCAGGTCGTCGGGCGGGTCGCGGCCAAAGGGGCGGGGAGCGGCGCCTTCCAGCTCGGTGATCGGGTCGGCATCGCCTGGATCTTCTCCGCGGACGGGACCTGCGCCTTCTGCCGCAGCGGTGCGGAGAACCTCTGCGAGCAATTCCGGGCGACCGGCCGCGACGCCCATGGGGGATATGCCGAGCGGATGACCGTGCCCGAGGCGTTTGCGCATCGCATCCCCGACATCTTCAGCGACGCGGAGGCCGCCCCGCTGCTCTGCGCCGGCGCGATCGGCTACCGATCCCTGCGGTTGACCGGGCTGCGGGACGGGCAGAACCTGGGGCTGACCGGGTTCGGCGCCTCGGCACACCTGGTCCTCAAGATGGTGCGCCACCGTTATCCCCACTCCCGGGTCTTTGTCTTCGCGCGCGCGGAGACCGAACGGGCCTTCGCCCGGGAACTGGGCGCGGCCTGGGCCGGCGACACCGCCGAGCAGCCCCCCGAGCGGCTGCATTCCATCATCGATACCACCCCCGCCTGGACCCCGATCGTCAAGGCGCTGGAGAACCTCGAAGCCGGCGGTCGCCTGGTCATCAATGCGATCCGCAAGGAAGATGCTGACAAAGCAGCGCTGCTCCACCTCGATTATCCGGCTCATCTGTGGCGCGAGAAGGAGATCAAGAGCGTGGCCAACGTCACGCGGGCCGATGTCCGCGAATTCCTGCAACTGGCCGCCGAGATGCCCATCAAGCCCGATGTCCAGGAATACGCCCTGGAGGACGCCAACCAGGCGCTCGCCGAGTTGAGGTCGAAGGACGTCCGGGGGGCCAAGGTCTTGAGGATCGCCTGACGATCGAGCCAACGCGACGGTGGACCCGACCCGACCGGCTCAGCTCAGTACAGGAACGGCACGAGCCGCCAGGTGCGCCGACGATACTCGACGTACCGCTGGCCGAACTCCGACTCGAGCAGGGCCTCCTCGGAGTTCATCCGCGCCACCCGCGGCGGCAGCAGCAGGAGCGAGACCAGGACGCCGATCGCGCTGCGGAAGACCAGGTCCCAACCGAAGAGGCCCAGCAGCAACCCGAGGTAGCTGGGATGGCGGATCACCCGATAGAGGCCGCCGGTCTCCAGCTCGTGGCCTTCCTGGATCGCCACCAGGCCGCTGAACCGGCGCCCCAGCACGAACACGGGCACCACCCGCAGGACGCTGCCGACGACGTACAGCGCCAGCCCGAAGTAGCGCTCCGCGTCGCTGTCGATAGTGGCGATGTCGCGGCGGTCGGTGTAGGCCGGCAGCCACGCCAGGACCAAGCCGAGGACCAGGAAGGGGAGCAAGATCCAACGATTCCGGGTGTCCTCGCGCCGCCGCCGCGATGAATGACGCGAGCTATCACGTCCGCGAGGTGGAGATCTACGCGTACTGGGCGACGGCCGAGAAGTCCCCGGCCTTTCCATTGCGCTGCTGACAGACGACGATGTGCGGATCCGCCGATCGGTGGTCACAGCCTTGGTCCGCGACGCGCCGTTGGCGGCTGCGGTCGTTCCCGAGCTAATCGCTGCCTTGACCGACGCGGACCTGGCGGTCCGCGCCGGGGCCGCGCGCGCCTTGGGGAACGTCCGGCTACCACCTCGGCCCGCCGCGGTCCCGGCTCTCGTGCGGGCCCTCGGCGACCCGGACGGCTCGGTCCGGGAGGCGGCTGCGGGAGCGCTTCTGGAAATCCACGGTGAGCCGGCCCCTCCCGGCCAGCTCGTGCCCGGCGGCAAGCCGTGACGTCCATGACCCCGGCGGGAAAGAAGGCGGGGACCATCCCTTCACGAGCGGGCGCTTCGGGCTTGCAGTGCTCCTTTCCTTGCTGGGATAATAATCAGGGCGACTCGACTATCAGTTCATCATTCTCATCAAGACAACTGATGCCGACTTTCATTCTGGATGGGTCGGGACGACCTTCCATGGGGGTGCCGGATGGGTCATGGTGCACGATCACGTTGGGACCGGCATCGGCTGGTTCGGCCGGCGAGTCTGGCCTTGCTGGTCTTCGTGGCGATCTCGGTCGGGCCACCGTGGTTCCGGGTCCTCGTGCCGGACCCATTGTTCAAACAGATCATCATCCAGCTCCTGCTGGCCGCCCAGGTCACGTACGGCGTCCTGCTGGTGACCCTCCCGGTCGCGACGAGTGCCCTCGCGATCGCGCTGGGGCGGGCGCGCGGCCGCGCGGTGCGGCGACCCTGGCTGGTCCGCGGGTTCGTGCTGGGTGGGGCCTTGATCCTCAGCCTGGCCATGGCCGAGACGATCGCCGCGGAGTGGCTGGCCTGGCGGCAGGCTGCCACGCCCCGGCTGCCGACCCGGTTTCCTGACCCTCCCACCACGACCGCGGACGGGAACGGAGCGAACCCCGGCGGCCCGCATCCGCTCCCGAGCCGATTCGCCGATCCTTCGGACGACGATGCGCTGGACATCGTCGTCCTCGGCGAGTCGAGCGCCTGCGGTGCCCCGTACAACGAGTGGCTCTCGGT
>JAJPJC010000023.1 GCA_021324445.1 Isosphaeraceae bacterium | reverse complement strand
GGCCCGGCCGGCCCGCACAGGGAGTTCGCGCGCCACGCCCGCTTCAGTCCCAGCGCACCGCGCGCCACCTTCGGAGCAACTGGCCATCGCTCCCAGGCAAATTTTCAGAGGAACCCAGGCCACGGCCGTCTCGGGGAGTGAACCTGCGGGACCGAGCTGTCATGCCCCATGGCGGCACCCAACCTCCGGAAAATGGCAGGACGTGTGCATGATCCTGCCCGGGTGGGCCCATTCTCAGAGGTACCCAGGTCTGGCTCCAGAGAACCTCACCGTCGGGGATGTGGTGCCGACGCCCCGGCTGCCCTCGGCCAGCCGGGACGGCTGGCCCACACCAACCCCGGCCCCGGCCAGTACGGAGGTCGGTCCCACCGCGGCCCAAGGAGTCGATCATGAGTCAACGGTACAGGCTTGAGCGCGAGGTGGCGATCCGGGCGGTGTGCGCGGCGGCGCGGCTGTGCCGGGCGGTGCGCGCCGCGATCGCGCCGGAAGTCCTGGCCAAGCAGGACAAGAGTCCGGTGACCGTCGCCGACTTCGGCAGCCAGGCCCTGATCTGCCGCGCGCTGGCCGAGGCGTTCCCGGACGATCCCGTCATCGCCGAGGAAGACTCGGTCGAGCTGAGGCAGCCCGGCACGGAGTCGCTGCTGGACCGGGTGCTCCGGCACGTCCGCGCCACGGTCGACAGCGCGGTCGCCGTCGACCTGACCGCCGCGGAAGTCTGCCGGTGGATCGACCGCGGTGGGACCAGCCAGTACCACCGGCGGTTCTGGACCCTCGACCCGATCGATGGCACCAAGGGGTTCCTCCGCGGCGAGCAGTACGCCGTCGCACTGGCACTGATCGTCGACGGTCAGGTCGAGGTGGCCGCGCTGGCGTGCCCTTCGTTAGTGGTCAGTGGCAAGTGGCAAGTGGCAAGTGAAGCGGAGGACCGGTCTCCCCCGCACCCCGCACCTGGCGCCGTCTTCTTCGCCGCGCGCGGTCAGGGGGCCTTCGCGGTGGCGGACGATGGGACGACGGATCAACCCCCAGCGCCGATCCCGGTGCGCGTCAGCGATCGGGACGATCCGGCGACGGTGCGGTTCTGCGAGTCGGTCGAGTCGGGTCACAGCGCGCACGGCGACGCCGCGGCCGTCGCCGCCCGCCTGGGGATCACGGCGGCTCCCCTCCGCCTGGACAGCCAGGCGAAGTATGCCGTCGTCGCGCGCGGGGAGGCCGACATCTACCTCCGGATGCCCACCCGGGCCGACTACCGCGAGAAGATCTGGGACCACGCCGCCGGCGCGCTGATCGTCGCCGAGGCCGGCGGGACCGTCACCGACATCCACGGCCGGCCCCTGGAGTTCCACCACGGCCGCGAGCTGACCGCCAACCGCGGCGTCATCGTCACCAATGGACGGCTCCATCGGCGGGTCCTCGAGGCCGTAGGTCAGCCTGTCCAGCCGGACGTGCCTGGAGGGTCAGGCTGGACAGCCTGAGCTGCGTGAGGTTCGATGCCACGATCACTCCTGTTGCGTGGGTTGGGGATGGCGTACCTGGCGGGGTTCGGGTCGCTGGCCGTGCAGCTCGATGGGTTGATCGGGTCGCGGGGGATCCTGCCGGCGGCGGAGTATCTCCGGTTCATCGGCCGGCGCCTGGGGACAGGTGCCTGGACCTACTGGCAGTTCCCGACCTTGCTCTGGTTCGGCGCCTCCGATCGGGCCCTGCACGCGCTGTGCTGGGGCGGCCTGGCGCTGGCCGGCCTGGTGATCGCCGGCATCCTGCCCGGTCCGTGCCTGGCGCTGCTCTGGCTGTTCTACCTGTCCCTGGCCGTGGTGGGCCAGGAGTTTCTGAACTATCAGTGGGATGCGCTGCTGCTGGAGGCCGGGCTGCTGGGTGTGCTGCTGACGCCCTGGGGCCTCCGCCTCGGCCGGGCGGCCGACGCGCCCGGCGGCTTCGCCGTCTGGCTGTTCCGCTGGCTGGTGTTCCGCCTCATGTTCCTCTCGGGCGCGGTCAAGCTGACCAGCGGCGACCCGACCTGGCGGGCCTGGACGGCCCTGGAGTACCACTACCAGACCCAACCGCTGCCGGCCTGGACCAGCTGGTATATCCACCAGATGCCCCCCTGGTTCCACTGGCTGTCGGTCGGGTTCATGTTCTACGCCGAGCTGATCGCCCCCTTCTTTGTCTTCGGCCCGCGGCTCCTCCGGCGCATCGGGTTCGTCAGCCTGGTGCTGCTCCAGCTCCTGATCGCGGCGACGGGCAACTATGGGTTCTTTAACCTGCTGGCCATCATCCTCTGCCTGTCCCTCCTGGACGACCGGGATTGGGCGTGGGTCGCTGTGGGGTGGCGGGGAAAGACCAGAATAGGAGACCGGTCGGACGAGTACCCGAGCATTCCCAGTCCGGCTGCATCAGTCCGCGACAGCGACCCGCCACCCGCCACCCGCCACTCGCCCTCCGTCGCGCGAACGATCGCCGTGGGCCTCGTCGGGGGAATCCTCGTGGCGGTGACGGGAGCGCAGACCGTGGAAACCGTCCTGCCGTGGGTGCTGGTGCCGATGCCGATCCAGATCCTCGCCCAGGTGATCGAACCGCTGCGCAGCGCCAACCCCTATGGCCTGTTCCGGGTGATGACCACCGAGCGCCCGGAGATCACCGTCGAGGGGAGCGACGACGGCGCGAACTGGAAGCCGTACCGGTTCCGCTGGAAGCCCTGCGAGCTGGACCGCGCGCCGCGGTTCACCACGCCGCACCTGCCCCGACTCGACTGGCAGATGTGGTTCGCCGCACTCGCCGGCGACTGCCGCTCGGCCCCGTGGTTCCTCCGGTTCCAGCGCCGGCTGCTGGAGGGCTCGCCCGCGGTCCTCGGCCTGCTCCGGGAGAACCCGTTCCCTGACCGGCCGCCCCGGTTTGTCCGCGCCCGCCTGGCCCGCTACACGTTCACCCATTGGGGCTCGAAAGACTGGTGGGCTTGCCAGGAACTCGGGCTGTTTTGCCCTCCTCTGGAGTACGCCGTTCACAGTCAGGATCGGCGGACGGTGCCGCCTCCTACAGAAGGGCCAGCGGATCCGCCTCTTTGGAGGAGCCGGCTCCGTCCGGCGACGGTTGGCTCAGAAGAGAAACCGCACCTCGAAGCGGAACCAGGGCTGGGCCCAGTGGTAGGTACCGGTGGCCCAGGTGATGGCGCCGCCGAAGTCGAGCCGGTTGCACACCGACTGGCGGAGGCCCGGTCCGATGTTGAAGTAGGTCACGCCGCCGCCCTTCTCGATGATGTAGGGGCTCTTCCCGGGAAGGACCGCACTGGTGAAGCCACCGTTCTCGAACGACCAGCCGTCCATCTCGAGGGTCGCGATCAACGGGCTGTCGGGGGTGGTGTACCACAGGACCTGGTTGAGGCTCATGAACCAGTAGAAGACGCCGCCGGCGAGCTTGCCGGTCCCCGAGGGGCTGCCGAGCAGGGGGATCCAGTTGCCGAACTGGCCCTGGAAGTACGTGGTGGGGCCGAGCTTCAGGGAGGTCAGGATCGAGGGGTCGAGCGAGAAGTGGCCGGTGCCCAGGTTGTTGAGAAAGTTGCCGGTTGGCGTATAGGTGCGGAACTGGAAGGAGATCTGGAGCATCTCGCAGTCGAACAGGAGCGACTTGATGCCGAAGTTCAGGTCTCCGAAGCCGGACTGGGACGGCGCCCAGCTCTGGTTGATCTGCCGGTAGGGGTACTCGATGAAGAAGCTGCCCATGGGTCCGGCCGCCTCCTGGTAGAGGTAGACCTGCTGGAGCCGGGCGAAGGGATTGCCGATGGTCCGGCCATTGGTGCGCATCGGCAGGACCTGGTTGATAAAGAACTGGTTGCGGTCGGGCGTGGTCATCGCCTCGAGGTTGTCGTAGCGGATGCGGGTCACGGTGCGCGGCCGGGCGTAGTCGGCGAAGAATGAGGCATTGGCCGCGGGCACCCAGGTGGGCTGATAGCACGGGTCCGGGCAGCAGAGGCATTGATACAGGTTCTGGCAAAAGGCACCGATGAACGTGTCGCACTCGTTACACGGCGGATTGCACGGCGGGCGGCCCGGGATACACTGCCCGGTATCGCAGCCCATCGACTCGTGCAGCGCCGGCCCGTCGGCGTGCTTGTGGAAGCCTCCACAGGTGGCGCAGCCGGTCGGCTCGACCTGGCTATCTTCCCTCGGGTTGACCGCCGCCGGGGGGCTCGCCGCACTCGAGGCCGGCACCGGAGCGGTCGTCGCGGCGCGGGCCGGGCTGGGAGCCGGACCCGACTCCGAGCCCGGCGGCCCGGGGACGTCGGCGCTCTGCGGGGCGCTGGCCCGGCCCGCGGCGCCGGCGCTGGCGGTCGGGGCGCTCGAGGCCGGCGCGGGACTGGCCTGCGGTGTGCTCGGCACGGAGGGCGCGGCGTCCGGCTCCGGGGCCGGCGCGCTGACCGGTGAGCCGCTCGCCGTGCCCGCGGCGCCGGCGCTGACACTGACACTGGCACTGGCTGGCGGCTCGCTCCGGACCGGCGCGAGGCTGGGCTGGGGTGTGCTCGGCACGGAGGGCGCACCATCCGACTCCGGGGCCGGCGCGCTGACCGGCGCGACGCCCGCCACCGGCCGGGTTTCCTGCGGTCCGGCGCCGGCCTGCGGGGCCGGGGGCATGGCTGGTGGGCTCACGAGCAGCACGGCCGGCATCTCCGTGGGGCTGGGCTCCACTGTGCCGGACACACGATCGTGGCTGGCCTGCACGGCGTCGGCCTGGGGAGCGTCCGGGACATCCGCCCCGCTGGGTCTGGCAACTCCCTCGGTGAGGGAGGGCCCGACAGGAGCCTGGGATTCGGCGATCGGAGGTGGAGTGATGACCTTCGGCTCGGCGGCAGGAGCCGGTGCCTCGACCTTCGGCTCGGCGGCAGGAGCCGGCGTGATGATCTTCGGCTCACCAATGGGGGCCGGCACCTCGATCTTCAGCTCGGCGGCCGGGGCCGGCGCCTCGATCTTCGGCTCGGCGACAGGGGCCGGCGCCTCGACCTTCGGCTCGGCGGCAGGAGCCGGCGTGATGATCTTCGGCTCATCAATAGGAGCTGGTGGCTCAACCTTCGGCTCGGCGACGAGGGCCGGTGCCTCGGTCGTCGACTCGGCCGGTTGCCGGAGCTTCTCGATCGGGTCGGCGGCGTTTGCCGCTGGGGCGGGCGCCGGCCGGGGATCCGCCTGGGGTGGAGTGAGTGGAAAGACGGACTGGCTGGAGTCGGGCTGCGGGAGCCCCCGTGGCGGCTCCGGCTCGCGGGGAGTCTGCGGGACGACTGGGGACGGCTCGGGGCTGGGTTGGGCTGCGGGTTCCGCGGGCCCGGCCACCGCTGCCGTGACGAACTGGCGGGGCGGCGGGATCGTCCTCGGTTCGGATCGCTGGACCGCCTCGGCCGCGGCCCGCACGGTCGGGAACAGGCGCGGCGGCGGGATCTGGGGACGGCCGCCGGAGGACGCCGGCGCCGCGACCGCGGCCGGCACCCGTGCTGGTTGGGCTTGGGACCAGGGTCGGGGCGGCGGAATCTTGGGCCGCTCCGCCGCCGGCGCAGTCGCCGCGACTGCCGTGACCGCGGAGCCAGAGTCAACTCCCCCAGCCGTCGTTCCCTCAGCCGCCAGGCATGCGCTCGGGGACAGCAGGGCAGCAACCAGGGCCCACGCACCGTCCCGAATCCGGCGTTCTCTCCTTGCCCTGCTGTTCACGCGACTCACTCCTTTCGCCTGGGAATTCCATTCCCCGCGCTGTTCAGACCGGACCGGGCCGGTGCCTGGGGAATCGAATGGCGGTGGCTGGGACTTGATCCAGCTAGACCTGACTCGACGGGATAGGACGCGATGGGACGGGACGCGAGCAGACGAGATGGGTCTCGACCAGGCGTGGTCGAGGAATTCCGATCGGATCCGAGGGACCAGTCCCCCTGCTGAGGATCCACGGATCTCAGCGATCGCCGGGGGCGAGCAACATCCCGATAAGACCGCGACGGGCCGGCGACGTCGAGCTCGCTGGCGTCGCCGGGGCCGGCTCGGCGTTGGACATCGGCCCGGGCTCGCTGCCAACGGCGCCCTCGGGGAGCGGATCGGCCGCGGGGGTCATCATCGGTGCCGGTGCCGGCGCCGGCGCGGCGATTGGGGGATTCGCAGTGGGCTCGACGCCGGGCTCCGCCGGGAATTGAGGCGGCGCCGGCCTCGGCGGCAGTTGGCCTTGCTCGCGGGCGCGGCGGATGTTGGCGGCGTTGCGGTCCTGCCGCGCCTTGGCCAGTGCGCCGAAGAGGCTGCGCTGGCCGGTGGGTATGCTCTTCGGCGCCCGCGGGTGCCGCGCGGCCTCGAACAAGGTGCGTCGCGCCTCCTCGACGGTCTGCGCGAACGTTTTGCGCTGGAGCCGCTGCTCGAACGTCGGCGTGGTCCGCGCCGCGGTGGTGGTATAGCCCACGGCGAGGTGGGGATTCTCCCCGGCGTTCCGGGTCGTCCGCTCGGGACCGCTGGGCAAGGGGGCGACATTTGGTGTCGTCCGCTCCGGTCCCACGGGTACGGTCTCGGCTGGCAGGTCCTCCGGCACCTTGAGCAAGCAGTTCTGGAGCGCGGAGAAGGCCGCGGCCTTGACGCGGGGCGAGGTCTCGGCCGGATCCTCCGTCGCCTCGCCCGAGACGCAGTCTCGCAGGGCCTGGATCACCTTCTTATCGCAGCAACAGCCGCTGTTCAGGGCCTTGGCCGCCGCGAACCGGACACACTCGTTGGTATCCTTCCGCAGCCCGTTGATCAGCGCCGTCTGGGCCTCGGGCCATCGCGTGCAATCGACGGTACCGAGGTACTCGATGGCGGCGACCCGGGCCTTGGCCTCGGCCTCGCTCGCCTTGATCTTGGCCGCCGTGGCGGCCGCGCCGTTGGGACCGCCGGGCAGATTCGCCGCCGCGGCCGCCGCGGCCGCCGAGCTCAGCGGCGGACAGAGCTGCGGGAGGAAGCCGCCGGTCACGGCGGCCATCGGCCCGCCCCCGAAGCTGTTGAGCATCTGGCCGAAGTTGCTCGCGCAGAGAGCCGCCTTGCAGTTGGCCAGAGCCGGTCCCAGCCCGATGAAACTGCACAGCGTCGTCGGTTGCGCGGCCGCCGCCGGTGCGGCGGTGGCTGCCGGCGTGGTGGCTCCCCCGGCGAGCCCGGCCAGTGGACCGGCTCCAGCCCCCGCGGACATCCCCGGAATCTGGGCCGGCAAGGGCGGCGTCCACAACGCCGCGGCCGTCAGTCCCGCGATCCATACCTTTCGGGACGGCATCCCCTGTTCTCCTGGCTTTGCCCTCAGGTCTCGGTCTCGCCTCGGCCCCAGCCGCCTCGCCGCACCCTCGTGCCCCGAGATGGCTCCGCGCCGCTCGACCCCCTAACTCTCAACTATTATCGACCCGCGGTCTTGCGGTCTTTATCGGTTTTGCGGCTCGCGAGGAATCAGCCGACTTGTCGGAATGCCTCGTTCCAGACGGTGGCGTCAATCTTTCTGCCGGCCCGACTCTCCACTTTCCCAGCGAATCCCGTCCCAGCGCTCTCGAGTCAAGCCCTATGAGAATCTGGGCAATATTGAGGTAACTGGTTTGATTGCACAAGATCGGTGGTTATATTAGCTCGGAGGCATCCGCAGAGCGGGCCAGTCGGTCGTCTCGGTGTCCAATCTCAAGCCGGCACTTCGGCTTGGACCGATGGGCCCGGGAGGAATCCCAGCGCAGGGGAAAAATGCCGGAGGCAGGATGCAACATCTATGCAAGATACCGTAGATGGATGTTATAATCGCCGGGTATGGAGTGGACAGGCGATGACGCGTCGGTCGCGTGGTCACGGGGGTAGTGGGCTCGGGCGCCGGGCATTTCCAGGGGTCTGACAACATGAAGCTGTTCAACCGGTCCGGGCGGCGTGGGCGAATGGTCGAGCGGAAGCGGGCAGTCGAGCTGGGTTGCGAGCGGTTCGAGGACCGCTTCCTCCTGGCGACGTTCACGGTCACCAATATCAACGACAGTGGCCCCGGCTCGTTGCGCCAGGAGATCCTCGACGCCAACGCCTCGGGAGGGCCGAGCACGATCGATTTCGACATCCTCCCCGACCCGATCTTGTACACCATCCAGCTCGCCACGCCCCTGCCGCTGATCACCGTCCCGGTGACGATTGATGGCACCAGTCAGCCTGAATACTACACCCAGGCAGAGACGGACACGAACAATCCGAAGAATGCCAGTCCGGTCATCCAGATCGACGGCAGCCAGGAGAGGCTGACTGCCTCGGACCCGAATGCCGACGGCCTGACTCTCGCCGCCGGCTCGCAGCAGAGTACGATCAAGGGTTTGAGCATCACTGGCTTCGATCAGTTGAATCCCGTGACCCAGGTCCCCGGCGCCGCCATCGGCATCGAGTCGAACGACAACACCCTCACGGCCGACTGGCTCGGCGTGTACCCGACGAGCGAGGGCATCGCCGCCTCGGCCAACGCGGTGGGTGTGCGGATCGACGGCTCGTCGGGGAACACGATCGGGTTGGGGAGCATCACCGTCCCCCCGCCATTGGGAATGAGCGGCACCGCGATCACCGTCAACGGCCGGAACGTGATCTCCGGCAACAGCGGCAGCGGTCTGGTCATCCAGAACGCCGCCACCCAGAACCTGGCCCAGAACACTTTCATCGGCACCGATTACGCCGGCACCGTCGCCATCCCCAACGTCGGACCGGGCGTCTTGATCGACGGATCGGGCACCCCCGGCCACGGCAACAGCATCGGTGGGACGATCAGCGGCCTGATCAATGTCATCTCGGGCAACGGCACCAGCGGCAACGGCAGCCTGAGCGGGGTGGCTTCGAGCGGGGTGGTGATCCAGAACGGTGCCCAGGGCAACGTGGTCCAGAACTCCTACATCGGTGTCGACGCCACCGGCGGCGTCGGCTTGCCCAATACCGGCTACGGCATCGAGCTCGACGGCTCCGGCACGGCGTCCAACACCGTCGGCGCCTCGGTCGCCGGGCTGCTCAACGTCATCTCGGGCAACGCCCAGGGAGGCGTGATCCTCCAGACCGGCGCTGCCCAGAACGTCATCCAGGGCTCGATCATCGGCCTCGATGTGACGGGCCAGATCGCCCTACCCAACGGTGGAGCGGGCGTCCTGATCGACGGATCGGGCACCCCCGGTCACGGCAACAGTGTGGGCGGCACGACCAGTGGGCTGATCAACGTCATCTCGGCCAATCAAGGGGCCGGCGTGCTGATCCAGGACGGTGCCGCCGGCAACGTGGTTCAGAACTCCTATATTGGCACCGATGCCACGGGTGAGAGCATCGGCACCGGCGAGACCTCGCTAGGCAATACCGGCTACGGCGTCGAGCTCGACGGGTCCGGCACGACGGCGAATACCGTCGGCGCCTCGGCCACCGGGCTGCTCAACGTCATCTCGGGCAACGCCCAGGGGGGGGTGATCCTCCAGACCGGCGCGTCGCGGAACCTCATCCAGGGCTCGACCATCGGCCTCGATGCCGCGGGTCAGCTCGCCCTGCCCAACAATGGACCGGGTGTGACCGTCGACGGCGCGACCACGGTTGCCAACAGCGTGGGCGGGACGACCACCGGCTTGATCAACGTCATCTCCGCCAATCAAGGGGCCGGCGTGCTGATGCAAGACGGCACCGTGGCCAACCTGGTCCAGAACTCGTATATCGGCCTCGACGCCACGGGCAGCAACCTCCTCACGGTCTCCTCCGGCAATCTGACCTTCACCGGCAACGACGGCGACGGCGTTCAGATCATCGGCTCCAACGACAACGTGGTGGGTGGCGACTCCCTGAGCCTGGTCAACGTCATCTCGGGCAACACCAGCAACGGCATCGAGCTGGACGACTGCGACAGCACCACGATCGTCTTCTCCTACATCGGGACATCGGCCACGGGAGCCAATCGCAACAACGTGCTGGGGAATCAGGGAGACGGTCTCCTGATCACGGATTCGAACCACACGTTTGTGGGCTTTTCCCGTATCGGGGGAGGGGGGGACCCGCCCGGGGGCAACGTGATTTCGGGCAATCATCAAAATGGCATCCACATCGGTAATACCGACCACACAGCCGACTCCTCGAGCGCAACCATTATCGGCTACAACCTGATCGGCACCGATGCCAGCGGCACCTTCGCGATCGGCAACGCCGGTTACGGGATCTTTCTGGATAACGTCCAGTCGACCCCGGCGATCGGCGGCACGAGCATCGGTGGGACGAACGCCGGCGCGGGCAACGTGTTTACCGGCAACCTGATCTCCGGCAACCAGCAGGGCGGGATTGACATCGACGACCGCAAGCTCGTCGTGGGCGGTTCCGTCGCCGGCACTGTGGGCAACCTCATCCTCGGCGATTTTATCGGGACCAACCTGAGCGGGGTCGCCAGGATCGGCAACACGGGCGACGGCATCGATGTTTTCAGCTCGTCGAACGACACCATCGGCGGGACGGCCACCGGCTCGGGCAATCTGATCTCGGGCAACACGGGGACCGGCCTCTCGATCACCGGCAGCAGCTCCGAGTCGATCTATGGCAACACGATCGGCATGAACTTCCACGGCACCGCGCCGCTGGGCAACGGCACGGGGATCGCCCTGTCCGGCTCCTCGAATGTCTCGATCGGCTCGACGGCCGGCACCGGCGGCAACCTGATCGCGGGCAACCTGAACGACGGAGTGGATATCACCGACGGCAGCCTCAACACGCTGGTCGCGAACACGGTCGGCGCGACGGTCACCGGCCTGGGAAACGGCGGTTACGGGATCAATCTGACGAACTCCGGCAACAACGTCATCGGCGGTCCGCCGAACTTTGCTCCCTCAGGGCTGATCGCCAGTCTCGGCAGCGGCGCCAACACGATCTTCGGCAACAGTGATGACGGGATCTTCATCAACGTCCCTGAGCCCGCCTCCTCGTTCGCCGCCAATGAGATCGATGGCAATCTCATTTCCCGGAACGGACACAACGGCATCCATGTGATCACCCCCCTCAGCGGCCCCGCTCAGATTGCCCGGATCTTCGCCAACTTCATCGGGACCGACGCGACGGGCCTGACGACGTACGACACAAACGACCAGACCCTGGGTAACGGCTTCAGCGGCATCCTCCTCGAGAACGGCAGTGGCGCCGAGGGATTCATCACGACCGCCACCATAGTCGTCGAGCTCAACGTGGTTTCCGGTAATGGCGTGGGTGGCATCACGGTGCAGCCGCCAGCCGGCTCGAGTTCGCTGTACGCCAGTGTCGTGATCCAGGGTAACTTGATCGGCACGGACAAGGATGGGGCCAACACGGGGGACGCAGCGGGGCGCTCGTTCGGCAACGGCGATTACGGCATCCGGCTCGACGGTGTTCGGGGCGTGACGATCGGCAATCTCTCCGGGATCGGCTCTTCGGTCAGCCTGTCCCTGGGGATCTCCCTTGGCAACCTGATCTCCGGAAACCTCGGCCCCGGCATCCAGATTGACAGCGGGTTTCAAGAGACGATCGCGGCCAACCTGATCGGCGTCGTCCTCGCGACCGGTCCGTCGGATCAACTCGTCGTCCGGGCGCAGGACTCGCATGGCAACGACGCGGGCAACTTGTCCGACGGCATCTTGCTCCTGGGCCAGGGTTCCGCCAATGCCATCCTGTCCAATCTGGTCTCCGCTAACCGGAGTTATGGCATTCTAGCCTCCGGTGGAGGGGTCAGTCCGCAACCCATTGGTTTGCTCATCGAGGCCAACTTCATCGGCACCAGTAACGACGGGACCCAGGTCCTCGACGATCGAGGCAACAACTTCGGCAACGGCGCCGACGGCATCTTGCTCGATTCCGTCACCGGCGCCACGATCGGTGGAGCGACGGTAAACACAGGCAGCGGGAACAGCATTGTTCCCGTTCGCGTCTCGATCGGTTTCCCACCGGCCGTGAGCGGCCGCAACGTGATCTCGGGCAATCGCGCCGATGGCATCGACGTGCTGCAATCTCTCGGCATCCTGATCACCAACAACCGGATCGGGACCGACGTCAACGGGTCCACGACTCCGGGCAACGCGCAAGCCGATTTCGGCAACGCCACCAATGGGATCGTCATCAATCAGTCATCCGCCATCACGATCGGTGGGACGACCCCGGGTACTGGCACCGGCGTCCTCAACAATGCGGACCGGAACATCATCGCCGGCAACCATGCCAACGGCGTCTTGGTCGTGGGCACGCCCCCAGCGTCGTCGGGCTCCTTGGGGGCGAACACCCCCGTCGCGAACGTGATCCAGGGGAACTACATTGGCGTCGGCATCGGGCCCAGCGGCCAGTTCGTGGCCGCCCCCAACGCGGTCGACGGCGTCGTCCTCAGCAGCGTCTACGCCAATACGATCGGTGGGACGACTCCCCTCGCTGGCAACGTCATCTCGGGGAACTCGCACGACGGTATCTTCCTGGTCAACGACGCGGTGGACAACGCGATCGAAAACAACCTCGTCGGTACCGACCCGACCGGTACCGTCCGACTGGGCAACTCGGCCGATGGCGTACTCCTGCTCGACGTCACCACCCTTCCGACGGGGGCCACGATCACCGGCACGGTCTCGGGCAACACCATCTCCAGCAACACGATTTCCGGCAACAGCGGCAACGGCCTCCAGATCTTGGGGCTGGGTGCCAATGCAAACACCGTCTCGGGCAACGTGATCGGCCTGGGCGCCAGCGGCACGCCGATTCCCAACCAGGCCAACGGCATCCTCTTGAACGGCGCCGGCGCCGGCAATGTGATCGGCGGCGTCGGCGCCGGGAACCTGATCGCCGGCAATACGCTCGCCGGAATCGAGATCGCCAACACCACCACCGGCACCACGGTCGCGGGCAACTTCATCGGGACGAACCAGGCGGGCACTCCGGGTCTTGGCAACGGCGGCAACGGCGTCCTGATCGTCGACGGCATCAACAATACTGTCGGGGGCACGACCGTCGCCGCAGGCGCCGGCATGGTCGGCGGGACCGACGTCCCGGCGGTGATCGCCGGAGGTGCCGGCAACCTGATCGCGGGCAATGGCCAGTGGGGGATCCAGATCGAGTTGAGCGGCAGCTCGTCCGCGACGGTCAATACCGTCCAGGGCAACTACATCGGCACCGACGCCAGCGGGACCAGGGCGATCGCGAATGGGTCCGGCGGCGTGCTCGTCAACGACCTGAGTACCCAGTCCTCCAATCCGATCCCGCAACAGATCGGTGGGCCCACCCCTGGCGCCGGCAACCTGATCTCGGGGAATACGGGCATCGGCATCGAGCTGCTCGGGCCCCAGACGAGCGTCACGGGACAAAACAACGTCATCCAGGGCAATTTGATCGGCTTGAGCACCGCCGGGGCTGCCCTCGGCAATGGGACCGGAATCCTCATCGAGAACTCGCCGAACAACCTCATCGGCGGCCTGACCGCGCGGCCCGGGACCGGGCCCGGCAATGTGATCTCCGGCAACGGCCAGAGCGGATTCGGCATCCTGGTCCTCGGCAACTTCTCCACCGGCAACCAGATTCAGGGCAATGCCATCGGGACCAACGACACCGGCAATGGCTTCCCCGACGGCGAGACCGAGGGATCCCTCGCACAACGCGACGGTGTGTTCATCGACGGCGCCTCCGGAAACCTCGTCGGTGGGATGGAGCCGGGCGCCGGCAACGCGCTCTCCGGCAATCTCATCGGGGTGGAGATCGACGGGATCCCGCAGAGTACCGGCCAGTTCGCCGGCAGTGGAAACACGGTCCAGGGCAACCTGATCGGCACCGATGCCTCCGGTACGATCCCGGTGTCCAACCTCGACCTGGGAGTGTACATCGACAATTCCAAGCAGAACCTCATCGGCCCCGGGAACGTGATCTCGGCCAACGGCATCGCCGGGGTCGAGATCTTCAACCAGGGCTCGAAGGGAAACCTGGTCGCGGGCAATGTCATCGGCCTGGGCCTCCATGGCCAGGGGTTCCTACCGCACACGGCGCACAAAGACCTCATATCCGTCTCGCTCCCGCCGGCGATCCCGGTGTTCTCCGGCGCCCAGCTCAACGGCGTCGTCATCCTGGGCGCGTCGCAGAACACGGTCGGCCAGCTCACGGGCCTCAGCGGGAGTCAGGCCAACACCATCAGCGGCAATGTCGAGGTCGGTGTCTATGTCACCAGCCGCGATTTCGGCAATCGGAGCTACCCGGTCCCCGTCAACAACGTGATCTCGGGCAATACGATCCAGAGCGATAGCTTGTACGGAGTGCTCTTCTACGACGCCCCGAACAATACGATACGTCCGTTCACAAGCCAGAACCGGAAGCTGGTCGGGAACACGCTCGGCCACAACCAGAGCAATTTCCTGAACTTCTTGTCGGGCTCCACCATCAGTACCCCCGTGCCGACCAGCACGTCCCGGCCGAAGTCGCGGGGGCACACCCGGAAGGCGACGACCCCCGGCGCGCATCCCAAGGTCATCCCCAGCAGCCCTTTCCGAGTTCGTCCTCGGGTGCCGGCCCTGTTCCCCGCCGCCGGTTCGCAGGGCCGGCCGCACACGCACCCGACGATCGAGGCGCTTCCCTCGCGGGCGCACAAGCCGCACCGGGAAGCGGACTGATCCCGTGAGGTCGCCCGACCCGCTGAGATCGCTTGCGGTGACCCGCGCCGCCGCTCAGAGCGCCGGCGGCGGGATCTGCTGGATGAAGTTGGCCCGCGTCCGGCCGTAGTAGATGTTCAGCATCAAGACAGCCTCGGTGTCGAACGGCTTGGGGCTGGTCACCGGCGTGACGAACGCGGCGGTCAGCACGGCCTGGTTCCTGAACCCGAAGTTGATCCCGTAGGTCAGGTCCACGACGTCCGGCGAGCCGGCGATGTCGAAGCGGTTGAACCAATCGCGATGGTTGATCGGGTTGTTGACATGCACCTCGAACACCGGCGCCAGGGCAGTCAGGAAGGCGTGCGGGTCCGGATTGCGGACCAGGAAACAGCCGATGCCGATGTCGTTGTAGAGCAGGGTGACATCGTTCGGATTGGATGGAAAAATGAAGCCGGTGAATCCCTGGAGGTACCATCGGTTATAATTATAGATGTAAGCGAGACAGGGCTGGAAGTAGGTGGAGTTGAGCGGTAAGAGGTAAGGGGCGCCGGCGAAGCGGCTGGTGGCGGTCTGCGGCGTGATCGCGAAACAGGCCGTGATCAGGCTGCCCGTCTGCACGTTCTGCGCCAGGATGTACTTGGCGAAGACCGTCAGGTCGCCGAGCGCGGTCGTGGTCGGCGTACTGATGACGTTGCCGAAGCTGTTGGCCGTGAGGTTGTCCAGCGGGAGGCGGATCCCGATCGAGCCCAGGCCGTTGTTGAACGTCTTCTCCACGCCGAAGTTGTAGATATAGGCCTTCATCTGAGTGATCGGCGAACCATCCTTGAGGTTGATCGTGTTGTTCAGCCCGTTGTAGTAATTGAAGTTGAAGAAGATCCGGTCCTGGGGCCGCGGTGACATGTTCTCGGATAACTTGAAGGTCCGGATGGAGGAATAGAGCGGGGTGGCGGCGCGGTGGGTCCCGGGGGCGGGCGGCGTCGGTGGACCAGGTGGCGGGACAGGGGACGGGATCGGCGAGGACGCGTTGGTGTGGCCTACGAGCAGGTGGGGCATCACGGGACTGAGGTCGCCGATCATGGCAAAGGGCGTCGCGCCCGCCTGGAGGCCGCCGCCGAAGCCGGCCCCGGTGGTGGTCGCGGCGGCGCCGAAGGTATCCGCGCCGGGGGCGGTCGGCGCCGCGCCGGGGGCGGTCGGCGCCGCGCCGGGGGCGGTCGGCGCCGCGCCGGGGGCAGCCGCACCAGCGGTCGTCGGTGAGGGCAAGCCCGGTTCGCTCGGTGCCGCCACGGCACCGGCCAGGGCGCCGCTGACCCCCGCTCCCGCCATCGCACCCGCCGCCGCGGCCGCACCGCCGGGCAACACCCCGGGTGCCGGGGCCATCGTCGCCGCGCCGGGCGCCTGGGGCGTCGCGAAGGACTGTGGGCTGCCGCCTCCCCACGGGCCGGCTGGCTGCTGGCCATACGCCCCATCAGAGTAGGGCCGGCGCAGCGGTCGCGGTGCGTGCTTCCCGTAGTGGTGATCCGGACGTTGTTCCGAGGCCGGGACTGGGCTCGACCGGCCCATCGCCCCGGAGATCGGGACCATCGGGCCGCACGGCCAAGGGGGCTGGCTGCCGTCGAACGGGTTGGCAAGCTGC
>JAJPJC010000558.1 GCA_021324445.1 Isosphaeraceae bacterium | reverse complement strand
GACACGTCGCCGGCCAGTCGACCGCGACCCTGGGCACGCGTCGCCGCCGCTTCCCCACCGGGCCTCCCCCTGCCGGGTCTGTTCCTCCCTTCCTGCAACGATGGCCCGGCCAGGTGGCCACGGGGTGGCCGGACGGTTGCGGCGAGGTTGGTGGAGGGTCGCATGCCCCGATCTACCGCTGCGGCGCGTGGAAAACGCGGGGACGAACCGCCACCGGCCATCTGCCTCGTCCCGCTCACCGTGTCCGTGGCTTGCGTCCCGGCGATCCACCGCTTGCGGAGCACGGCGACGGTCTCGACGTCGACCAGCTCCGGACCGGCGAGCTCGCCTGTGCACGGAGTTGGCCATTTCGCTCGCGGTTCAGCTGCTCAGGGCGCGGCGGCAAGAACAAAGTCGGCGTCTTCGGCACTGATGGGTGCCCGATGGGCCTGAGGTCGTGTGAAAATGCGGTGTCAGGTCCATCTCCTCCACGCAGTCGAGGGCGAACCACGCGAGGTGCTCCTCGGGCAGCCAGAGGTCCGTGCAACAGGCTCGTGTGCGAAAGCGATCGCCAGGTGCGCGTCGGCGCTCTGGTCGGCGAGCCGGCCGCTCCCGGCGGCGCTCGGGTCCGGACCGGGTCACAGCGCCATGGTGGGGGTGCCGAGATCCTCCGGAAGGAGCCGGTTGGCGGGCGAACGGTGGCGGCGATCGACGTCGAGTGGAGGTCGCTCCGTGGGGTTCCGGCGGGCCCTCAGGCCGGACCGCGGAGGTGTGTCGATTCCACACCGGGCTCTCACCGCCGTCACATCGATTACCTGTCATCGTGCCGGGGTCGCATCAACTGACGAAGGAGAAACCACATGGAACTGAAGCGCAAGCTGTTCATCGCCGGGGCTGCCATCGTGCCGGTGCTCGGCGTCGGCGGTCTGGCCCTGGCGTCGGCATCGGGAGCCACCACGTCCCCTTCCACGCCCATCACGACCCCGGCACCCAACACCTCGTCTCCGCAGGCGCCAGAAAATTCGGCGACGTCGGAGACCGCGGACACGGCGGAGGAGCCCGGGACAGCGCAGGCTGATGGCCCCGGCGGGCACCAGGATGCGCCCGGTGTCAACGTCGACCACCAGTTCGGCGGCCAAGAGTAGGCGGTGGAACGGGACCCCGGTGGAGCCCCACCGGGGTCCCGCCACCACCCCCCGCCTCCACGGAGCCCGAGCCATGACCCAGACCGGGCTCGAGCCCGCAACACCATCGGCCAACTCGTACCCGAGCGGCCAATCTCCGGGGAGCCGGCGGGCTGCGTGCGGCCCGTGAACGCCGCCGGGCGCTGCTGGGAACCCGGCGGCGTGGTTCGGACGCCACTCCCTGGCGATGGTGTTGCTCCGTGCGACTATTGCTCTCACCACGGTATGACGGTCTTTCCGTTGGGCGGTGAGCAGGCCCGGGAACGGCTCGCCGACGGCTCCGGCGGCCGAATGGGTCCGGAGTGACGGACGCTGAGCCGGTCCGGTGAGTCGAGAACCTCTGGTACTCGCACCATCAGCTTCCGACTGGCGGGCAGCCGCCCGCCAGCGCTATCCCGGCCCCGGCGCGCGGTCAGTCCCAGCCCGCTCATGGTGTTGTTCTTGTTCACCTTCCGCCCCGAGCCATCGTCCCACTGGCATCTCCCACTCCTACCGGTGAGGGACAGTGGGATGTGGCTGGTCGCCTCGTCCAACACCGGCTGGGTCACCTCCTCGGCCTACGACCCTCCTCCAGGGCAGGCCGCTGCGCTGTCGAACGGCTCCTCGCTTCAGGGAGCCATGGCCGGCGGGCCGGCTCGCTCCTTCATGCCGTCGTGGTCGCGCGGCTTTCATCCTGTCGGCCCGACCCTGACCCCGTTGCGGGCCGGCTCCGAACGCACCCCACTCTCGGGAGCGGGCTTTCACATCGGGCTCACATCTCCGATCCGTAGGATCTCGGTATGCGGCTCTTGGTGGTGGAGGACGAACCGCGTATGGCCGGTCTCCTCAAGCGAGGTCTCGAGGAGGAGGGCCATTCGGTGGACGTGGTCGGGACGGGACCCGAAGGCGTCTGGATGGGGACCGAGAACCCGTACTCCGCGATCGTCCTCGACGTCATGCTTCCCGGCTTCGACGGGTTCGAGGTGGCCCGGCGGCTCCGGGCGGCCGGGCGGTGGGCCCCGATCCTGCTCCTGACGGCGCGGACCGAGGTTGCCGATCGGGTCGAAGGGCTCGACGCCGGAGCCGACGACTATCTGGCCAAGCCGTTCAGCTTTGTCGAGCTGTCGGCCCGGATTCGCGCCCTGGTTCGGCGGGGGCAGCCGGAGCGGCCGGTGGTGTTGTCTGTGGGCGACTTGCGGCTCGACCCGGCGAGCCGGCGGGCCTGGCGAGGGGAGGACGAGCTTGACCTGTCGGCCAAGGAATTCGCCCTGCTCGAGCTGTTCATGCGCCATCCGGGCGAGCTGCTGACCCGGTCCGCCATCCTCGACCAGGTCTGGGACTACGCCTACGACGGGGTGTCGAACGTCGTCGATCAGTACGTCGCTTATCTACGCCGGAAGATCGATCGGCCCTACGGACGCAGCGACCTCAAGACAGTCCGGGGAGCCGGCTATCGCTTGCACGATCCGGGCTCGGCTTGAGCGATGCCCATCCGTGTGCGCCTCGCCCTCTTGTTCGCCCTCGGGACCGCCCTGGCGATGGGCGTCGGCGGCGTCGTGTTCGTCGCTGAGCTCTCGAGCGGCTTGCGGGCTTCGGTGCTGACCTCGCTGCAGATTCGGATCGATGCCATTTCCCAGCAGTTTCCCGATGCCGGCAGTGGCGGTGGAATCCAGGATCCCGGCGTGCCCCTCACCCCGGGCTCGGTGGGCACCGAGGACCTCATCCAGTTCCTCGGGGCCGGAGGCCGGATCGTCGACGCATCGGGGCCCGGTACTTCCCGACCGCTCCTCAGTGCCACCGAGCTGGTAGCCGCCAGGCGCCACCCGCTTGTGATCGAGCGGTCCCTGGCCAGTCAGCCTCATCGCTTCCTCCTCCTCGCCACCTCCACCGGACAGGCCGATCCCTCGGTCCTGGTTGTGGGGCAGTCACTGGCCACGGTGGACCAGGCGATCGGTCGGGTCAGTCTTGAGATCGCCTTCGGCGGGGCGATCGGCGTGGTCGCCGCCGCCTTCGCTGCCTGGTTGCTAGCCGGTGCCTCCCTGCGCCCGGTCGAGCTCATGCGCCGGCAGGCAGCCAAGCTCTCCGAGCACGACACCGATGCCGTCCTGGCCGTTCCCCGGTCACGCGACGAGATCGCTTCGCTGGCCCGGACCTTCAACGGGCTGCTGGATCGCCTGCACCGGGCCCTGAGCCGCCAGCGCGGCTTCGTATCGGTGGCCGGTCACGAACTCCGCAGCCCGCTCGCCATCTTGAAGAGCGAGCTCGAGCTGGCCGGTCGACCGGGTCGGACTCGTTCTGAGTTGGCCGAAGCCGTTGACCTGGCCGCCATCGAGACCGAACGCATCATCCACCTAGCCGACGACCTGCTGTTGTTGTCCCAAAGCGACGAGCAGGCGCTCGACCTGCGCCTCGAACCGACGGACCTGCGCCCGGTGGTCGGTAAGTCGTTGGACGGGTTCGGGACCCGGGCCGCTGAGCAAGGGGTCACGATCGAACTCGTCGCACCGTCGCAACTGGTGGCCGACGCCGACGGTCGCCGTTACCGCCGAATCCTCGACAACGTGATAGACAACGCCCTGCGCCACGCGCCCCGCAACTCGACGGTCGTAGTTCGCCTCGAAGCTCGCGGCGACGCGGCGGTGCTCGAGGTCGTCGACCAGGGGCCGGGGTTCCCGCCCTCGTTCCTGCCCCGGGCCTTCGAGCGGTTCAGCCGCCCTGACGAGAGCCGCAACCGCGACCGCGGCGGCACGGGCCTGGGACTGGCCATCGTCAGGTCCCTCACGGAGGCCCACGGGGGAGAGGCCACGGTCGAGAACGGCCCCGCCGGCGGGGCCGTCGTCCGGATCTCGATCCCGATTCGCCACCCGATGGTCACCGACGGGGCTTTGCCCGACGACGCCCGATCGCCATGACGCAGGCGCGGCCAGTGTTGAAAGGCGACCACTCCCGCGCGTATTCCATTCGGCTCGAAAGGGCGGATCTTGGCATGTCGGATGAGTTCCAGCCGAGGCGATCACCTGGTGGCCCACGTAGATGGAGAACTCGACCACCCGGATCACGCCGGCCCCAACGTCCGTTGGGCCAGCGCAGCGACACCAGCTCGTAGACGCGCGGCTCCGAGCCCAGAAGGAACGCAGAGACGGTTCAGGTCCGGTCCCCGTCCATCAGGGCCAGGAACTCCGGGCCTGCTCGAAGCTTCAGCGCCAGGGGACCGAGCGCCACGGGTGGTGGCGGCGGTGTGGAACTGAGGGGGTTGACGGCCACCATGCCCGTCGAAATCGCCAGCTTGAACGACCCGGCAAGGGGGCCCGGGCCAGGCGGACGGCACCGGGGGAAAGGGGTGTGGCCCCTCTGGTCCCCCCTTTCCTGCTCAGCTCCCCAAGCCCCTGACCTGCACGTTCTTGGTCGGGCTGGCCGGATTTGAACCGGCGACCTCTTGACCCCCAGT
>JAJPJC010000136.1 GCA_021324445.1 Isosphaeraceae bacterium | reverse complement strand
GTGGGCCTTCTCCCGTCGCGCCGAGTCCAGGGCCCACTCCTCGGGCAAGTACAGCCGGGTGGCCACTGGGGAGGCCCAGGTGCGCTCGGCGTAGTGGCAGTTGACCGAAGGCGGCCGGGGTCAGACCTCGAAGGCGGCCGGGGTCAGACCTAGTCTCAAGTTTTTTCGGGGGGCGGCCCAAACTTCGAGACCGGAGGGCAAGTGAAAAAAACTAGAAACTAGGTCTGACCCCAGGCCGCCCCAGGCCGCCCCAGGCCGCCCGTGAAAAAAACTAGAAACTAGGTCTGACCCCAGGCCGCACAGGCCGCCCGTGAAAAAAACTAGAAACTAGGTCTGACCCCAGGCCGCAGAGGTCTGACCCCAGGCCGCAGACCCCAGGCCGCCAGAAACTAGGTCTGACCCCAGGCCGCCAAGGTCTGACCCCAGGCCGCCAACTAGGTCTGACCCCAGGCCGCCCCCAGGCCGCATTTGACCCCAGGCCGCATTAGGTCTGACCCCAGGCCGCATCACTCAACAAGCGAACCGCGCGATCAGCGAGGAGCGCATGAAGTCAGGTTTCTTCCTTTGGGCTTCTTCGGCCAGCGAGCGCGCGGCCGACGTAGGTTCATTCGCGAGGATTGCGATCAACTCATCATCTGAGAACAGCGAGAATAGACGATAGTCCGCTACGACTAATACATCGCCCGGCATGAACCGCCAGGGACCCTCGATGTCCGGTACTTCTCTCGATTGATCAGCACTCGTGCAGAGCACACGGCTGGTTACGACGAAATCACCTCGGTCTGTGCCTGGTACAACGGTAACGTGAGGAACGGTTGCCCCGACGCAGCGCCGGCCCCGGAACAGCTTCGCTTGCTGAGAGCCGATCCAACCGAGAAAGCCCTGGTCACCCGATATCAAGGCTGCGAGAAATGTAGCCGCGTAGGTATCTTCTCCGAAGCGATCGGAACTTGGAAAGCGTTCGTGCATTAGTGTTTCGAGATCGATCACTGCCAGTTCAAGTCGTTCCCGAGCGGAGCCCGTCGATCTGGATAGCGAATCCAGGAAGGATTCCCGAACAAGATCCATAACCGGCTGGTAGCTATGGGCAAAAGCCATTTCCGAGCCGTCAGTGAGCATCAAGAGGGACTCTCCCCCTGGTAAGATCCGATTCAACAGGGGGTCCCTTTTTCCGCTCATGCAATCAGTATGTGAATCAACATGGATAATCATTTGTCACGATCCGGCGGTTTGCCGGATGCAAGTCCGGCGCAAGTAACGGAAGTTGTTAGGCATCGGCCCTCCACGTCACGGGACTGGACTCAATCCCGGTATCTGCGACGGTGGCTTCGCCCCCGTGGTGAGATCGATGAGAGCTTGCCCCGCGAGCTTGCCACGGTAGATGACACCGTCGGCGCCCACCACCAGCGCTTCGCCTTGGCCTCCGAGGAACCCCGATCCGTGTGCATTATCGAAGCGTGCGTAATCCCAACCCTGTGCCTGACGGGCCTGCTTGATCTGGTCCAAGACCGGCCGCATTGCATCAGCTCTCTGACTCGGAGAACCGGATGCATTCTTGCCGGCATCGATGACATCGCTGACCTTCGGGCCGGCGCTCGAAGAGCCAGTCGGTGTCGGATTAGGTCCCGAATTCCCCGTCGACATCTGGACGATCTGGCCGATGGTGCCGACGCCTGCGCCAACGCCCGCGCCGGCCACCGCGCCGGCGGCCGCGGGGATCACGGCCGCCCCCGTAGTCGTGGCCACCAGCGTGCCGCCGGCCTGCGCGACCATTCTAAACCCCTGCGACGCCCCCGCACCAGACGCCGCCGCGGCGCCCATGCCGGCCGTCGCCAAGGTGATCACCCCGTTGCCCCCCCACGAACTTGCTCACATTATGCGCCGTCTCATCCTCGGGAACGACCAGATTCCGCGACCAGTCGGGCGAGGCGCCCTCATCCATGACCCGGTAGCCCGCGACGGTGTTGACTCCCTTGACGATCAGATTGCCCGTGCCAATCGCGGCGTCCTGCACGCCATTGATGATGTTGGCGCCGCCTTGGACAGCACCCATGTGGCTCGCGGTGACGAGGGCCGAACCGCTGGCGGATTCCATGCCGACGACTTGGCCGGTCAGGACGAAGGTGCCGGCGACGCCGGCGGCCTGATCGACTTTCGTAAGCGTCCGGCCCTCCCAGCCCAGGGCGCGGGCGGACGGGCGGTTTGGCGGGCGGCGTGCCGCCGGACCGAACCGGGGCCGGCGGCCGACCGCTCCAGCCGGCTCACCGGCGGGCATCGCCCCTCGGCTCGCTGACCCTCACGGTTTCGGCCGGGCCTGCGCTCGCCGCCGCTCGCGCCGCGCCTTCTGCCGCGCCGCCTTCCGCCGCGACTCGTCCAGCCGGTGTTGGAGCACATGCTCCGGATGGCTCGCTGCCCACCGGTCCGGGAGCAGCGATTCCAGGTCCGTCTCCCCCGCGCTCAGCCGCAGCAGCACGTCCCGCAGATAGGCCCACGGCTCCAACCGGTGCCGCTTCGCCCCCGCCAGGATCGTGAACAGCACCGCCGCTCGCGGGCCCGCCGCGGTACTCCCCAGGAACTCCCAATTCTTCCGATTATGCTGAGCTCAGCATAATCGGAAGAACTGGTTGCACTTCGGCAGCGACAAAGGGGGCCGGACCGCGGCGGTGCTCTTGAGCCTGGTGCAGAGCTGCCGGTCCTTTGGCGTGGAGCCGTGGGCTTACCTCCGCGACGTGCTGGAGCGCGTGAGCACGCACCCGGCGAGTCGGATCGCCGAGTTGTTGCCGGATGCCTGGAAGACGGCGCGGTCGCCGTAGGCGGCCATCCGCTCCGTCCCATCTCCCCGCTCGGATCCTGCCTCGGTCCCCGGCCACCTCCCATTTCACACTGTGCCCGCCTGCGCTCTTTCGGCGCGGCTGTCAAGACGCGGTTGGCCGGACGTTTGGAATTCCTGCGGGTCGCCTAGCCGGGTCCGCTTCATACGCTCCTCGCGCGCGAAGAGACATCTTGCCGAGCTCGTCTCGCCCCGAGTAAGATCGGGAACGACATCCTGGTTCTGATGATCAGTGATCATTATCCACGATCCGGGTCGTGAGCGAGGTCTGGGATGACGCCTTGGTCCCAATCCTGGCTGGGATTCTTGGCGGCGATTGCCGCGATCGGGACAGGTCCCGGTGGGGAGTCTCGAGGGGCGGAGCCGGCGGGCTTGCCCCAGGCGGTGGGCCGGCGGGTCGATTTCGAGCGCGACATCCGTCCCCTGTTCACGGCGCACTGCATCAAGTGTCACGGCCCGAGCCGCCGGCGCAGCGGTTACCGGCTCGACCGCCGGGACGATGCCGTCCGCGGCGGCGACTCGGGAGAGCCGGCGATTGTCCCGGGCAAGGGGGCCGAGAGCCGGTTGGTGCGCCTCGTCGCCGGCCTGGACCCCGACGTCGTGATGCCGCCCGAGGGGCCCCGATTGGATGCCGAACAGGTCGGGCTACTGCGGGCGTGGATCGACCAGGGAATGGAGTGGCCATCCATCGCGCCGCCCGCCAAGCCGCAAGTCGCCGGGGAGCACTGGTCGCTCCGGCCCCTGGTGCGGCCGCGCGTGCCGAAGCCGCGTGACGTGACCTGGGGCCGGACCCCGATCGATGCCTTCGTGCGGGCCAAGCTCGAGGAGCAGGAGCTCTCCCCCGCGCCCGAGGCCGACCGGCGGACGCTGATTCGCCGCGTGACCTTCGACCTGATCGGGCTGCCGCCGACCCCGGAGGAGATCGCGGCCTTCGTCGCGGATCCGTCGCCGGAGGCCTATTCCCGGGTGGTCGATCGGCTCCTGGCCAGTCCCCACTACGGCGAGCGCTGGGCCCGGCACTGGATGGACGTCGTCCACTTCGCCGAGAGCCATGGCAACGACGAGGACGGACCGCGCCCAAACGCCTGGCCTTATCGCGACTACCTGGTCCGCTCGTTCAATGACGATAAGCCCTACGCCCGGTTCATCCAGGAGCAGATCGCCGGTGACGTCCTCTTCCCCGGCGACGCTCAGGCGATCATCGCCCTGGGATTCGTCGCCGCCGGCCCGTTTGATAACAGCTCGATGAGCGGCATCCTCGATGGCACCATCGATAAGAAGATCGCCCAGTACCTGGATCGCGACGACATGGTGGCGACGACCCTGTCGACCTTCATGAGCACCAGCGTCCAGTGTGCCCGATGTCATGATCACAAGTTCGACCCGATCACGCAGGCGGAGTATTACAACCTCCAGGCTGTGTTCGCGGGGGTGGATCGGGCCGATCGCCCCTATCTCATCGATCCCAAGGCCGAGTCGCTCCGCCAGGCGCTGCTCAAGAAGAAAGACGCGCTGGAGACCAGGCAGAAGGGGCTCGTGGATCGGTGGCTCGACGCGGGGACCCGGGCCCGGCTCGCGACGGCCGAGGCAGCCTGGGAGTCGGCCACGGGTCCGTCCCCATGGATCCCGCTGGATCCCTCGAGCTATTCGTCATCGGCCGGGGCGACCTCGACCAAGCTGCCGGACCTCTCGATCCGCTTCGGCGGGAGGCGGCCCGACGTCGACACCTACACGATCGTCGCCCGGACCGAGCTGAAGGGGATCACCGCGGTCCGCCTCGAGGTCCTGGACGACGACAGCCTGCCGCGGAAGGGTCCGGGCCGGGCCGATGATGGCACCTTCCATCTCAGCGAGCTCCGGGTCATCGCGGCGCCGCGGTCGAACCCGGCGGCGGCGCGGTTAGTCCCGTTGAAGGGGGCCGCCGCCGACTTCGATCAGCAGGGCTGGGCCGTGGCCTCGGCGATCGACGGCGATCCGCGGACCGGCTGGGGGATCGCTCCCGAGGTCGGCAAGCCGCACCGGGCCGATTTCGAGCCGGCGGAGCCGATCGGGTTCGACGGCGGCACGACCCTGACGTTCGTCCTGGAGCAGCACCAGAGACGAGGCCGACTCATCGGCCGGTGCCGGCTCCTCGCGACGACCACGGCGCAGCCCTCGTTGGCCCGTCCGCTGCCGGAGCGGATCGCCGGGATCCGCGCCGTCCCGCCCGCGCGCCGGACCGTGGCGCAAGGGGCTGAGCTGGCGGCGTACTACTACACGATCTCGCCCGAGCTCCAGGCGCTCATCGACCGGACGGCGAAGGCCCTGGCGGACGTGCCGCCGGCGCCGATGGTGTACGCCATCACGCGGGATTTCACCCCGAACCGGAACTTCAAGCCGGCCAAACAGCCGCGACCGGTCCACGTCCTGAGGCGGGGTGATATCAACAGCCCGATCCGACCGGCCGTTCCCGGCGGCCTGGCCTGCCTGCCCGGCCTGGACCCGCATTTTTCCTTGGAGGATTCCCAGGACGAGGGGAGCCGTCGGGCCGCGCTGGCCCGGTGGATCTCCGATCCCAGGAACGTGCTCACCTGGCGCTCCATCGTCAACCGGGTCTGGCACTACCATTTCGGCCGTGGGCTGGTCGATACGCCCAACGACCTGGGCCGCATGGGCGGCCGGCCATCCCACCCCGAGCTGCTCGACTGGCTCGCCGTCGCGTTCCGCGACGGGGGCGGATCGCTCAAGGCCCTGCACCGGCTGATCGTGACCAGCTCGGTCTATCGCCAGTCCTCGCGCCATGATCCGGTCGCCGCGCGGCGCGACGCCGACAACGTCTACCTCTGGCGGATGAGCCGCAACCGGCTCGACGCCGAATCGCTGCGCGATGCGGTGTTGCAGATCTCCGGCCGGCTCGACCGGACCATGGGGGGTCCGTCGGTCAAGCTGTTCCTCGAGTCCCCCGGCATCAACGTTACGCCCGTGCTCGACTATCTCCACTACGACGTCGACAGCCCCGCGAGTCGCCGCCGGAGCGTCTACCGCTTCGTCTATCGCACGCTGCCCGACCCGTTCATGGATTCCATGGACTGTCCCGACGCGTCGCAGCTCAGCCCGAAGCGGAATACCTCGGTGTCGGCACTCCAGGCCCTGGCGATGCTCAACGACCGCTTCATCGTGCGCCAGAGCGAGCACCTGGCGGCGCGGGTCGAGGCGGCCGGCCCCGACCTGCGCGCGCGGGTCGAGGCGGCCTACTGGCTGGTCCTCGGCCGCCCGCCCACCGCCCGCGAGGCTGTTGCCGTCGCCGCCTACGCCGCCAAGCACGGCATGGCCAACGCCTGCCGTCTCCTGTTGAATACAAACGAGTTCATGTTCATCAACTGAGGAAACTCCGGGGCTATCGTCATGGTCGATTCCGAGGCGGGTCGCGGGACAGGGCCGGCTTCCCCGGGGGATCGGGGGAGAGTGCCGCTGCTGGCGGCCCTGGGTCGTCGCGAGTTCCTCCGGCGGATCGGGGGCGGCTTCGGCGGGGTCGCCCTGGCCGAGCTCCTGGCCCGGGAAGGCTTGATCGCCGGGACGGACCCGGCCCGGGTGAGGCCGCGGGCCGAGTGGAACGGCGGCCTGCATCACCCCGCCAAGGTCAGGCGAATCATCCAGCTCTTCATGAACGGCGGGACCAGCCAGTGCGACACCTTCGACTACAAGCCCGAGCTGATCCGGCGCCACGGCCAGAAGTTCGACCCGGGCAGCCACGTCGAGGCGGCGACCAGCGTGCCGGGGAACCTGCTCAAGAGCCCGTGGTCGTGGAGGCAGCACGGGGAGTGCGGCCGGTGGGTCAGCTCGGCCTTCCCGCACATCGCCGCCGTGGTCGACGACCTGGCCTTCCTGATGTCGATGGCGTCGAAGACGAACGTCCACGGGCTGGCCAGCTACATGCAGAACACGGGGTTCCTCAACCCCGGCTTCCCATGCCTGGGGTCCTGGATCTCGTACGGCCTGGGGAGCCTCAACGAGAACCTGCCGACCTTCGTCGTCCTGCCCGACCCCCGCGGCCTCCCCTACAACAATACCGGCAACTTCTCCTCGGCCTTCCTGCCGGTCACCCACCAGGGGACCATCATCAAGGCGACGGCCCCCGTGCCGATCGCCGACCTGTTCCCGCCCGAATCGGCCCGGTACATCACCCGCGAGTCCGAGGCCGACGGCCAGGCCTTGCTCCACCAGTTGAACCGCGAGCACCTGGAGCAATGGCCGGGCGACTCGCGGCTGGAGGCCCGGCTGGACTCGTACGAGATGGCCGCCCGGATGCAGCTCAGTGCCCCCGAGGTGCTCGATCTCGCGGGCGAGTCGGCCGCGACGCGAGCCCTCTATGGCCTCGACGACCCGGTGACCGAGGGCTTCGGCCGGAATTGCCTGACCGCGCGCCGCCTGATCGAGCGCGGGGTCCGCTTCGTCCAGGTCTGGAGCGGCGCCGCGGGCGCCACCGGCAACTGGGACAACCACGGCGACGTCGACAAGGAGCTCGGCTCGATCGCCCGGACCATGGACAAGCCGGCGGCCGGACTGGTCCGGGACCTCAAGGCGCGCGGGCTTTTCGACGATACCCTGCTGATCTGGACCTCCGAGTTCGGCCGGATGCCGTTCAGCCAGGGGAGCAAGGGGCGCGACCACAACGGCGGGACCTTCGTCACCTGGCTGGCCGGTGCCGGCATCCGGCCGGGCGTCGCCCACGGCGAGAGCGATGAGTGGTCGTGGAGGGCCCGCCAGCCGATCTACTGCTACGACCTGCATGCCACGATCCTGCACCTGCTCGGCATCGATCACCGGCGGCTGACGTTTCGCCACAACGGCGTCAATCGCCGCCTGACCGACGTGCACGGGCGGATCATCCCAGAGATTCTGTCCTGAATTGGCCACGATCGTCATCTTGATTCGCGGTGGTCCTTCGCGGTTGCTTACCTGACCCGCGGGGATGAGCCCGGCGGAGGAGCGGTGTGAAGTCCGGTGCGATCCGGAAGCTGCGGCAGAACCTGGCCGCCGACGTGCCCGTGTTCGGGCTGTGGGTGACCCTCGAGGCCCCGAGCATCACCGAGATGGCCGTGGGGCTCGGCCTCGACTGGGTCGTCATCGACGCCGAGCACGGGCACCTGGACTGGAAAGAGATCGTCGAGCACGTCCGGGCGACCGTCCGCAGCGAGACGGTGGCCCTGGTGCGCGTCGCCGAGCTGGGTGTGGGCCTGATCAAGCGCGCTCTGGACATCGGCGCCGACGGGGTCGTGATCCCCTGGGTCGAATCGGCCGAGCAGCTCCGGCAAGCGCTGGCCTTCGCGCGCTACCCGCCCGAGGGCGTGCGCGGCATCGGGGCGGAGCGGGCCACCTGCTGGGGCGATTGCCTGGTCGAGCACACGGCCGAGGCGAACGAGCAGGTGCTGGTCGTGCCGATCCTCGAGACGGTCCGCGCGGCCGGGCAGGTCCCGTCGATGTGCCAGGTGGAGGGGGTCGACCTCTTCTTCTTCGGCCCGGCCGACTTCTCCGCCACGGCGGGGTTCCGCGGGCAGTGGGAGGGGCCGGGCGTGGCGGACCAGATCCTGGGGATGAAGGAGGCGATCCGGCGGGCGGGGAAGCACTGCGGGATCGTCGCCACCGGTGACGAGAACGTGGTGCAGCGGCTCGATCAGGGCTTCCGCATGATCGGCCTGGGGCTGGACGGCGCCTTGTTCCTCCGCTCGCTCCACTCGGCCTTGAGGGCCGTGCAGCGCGATCGCCGGATCGCGGCCGCCCTGGCGCCGGACCGCGGGCCCGGCCGGGCGGTCCCGGACCGGCCCCCAGAATGCGCCCGGTAGCGGACGAGCGCTGCGCAACCGTCGAGGGGAATCCATGGCGATGAAACCGTTCCGGATCGCACTGACCGCCGATTTCCTCGGACCCGATGGGGAGCCGTGCTACCGCGACCTCGGCCTGGGCGCCTTCGCGGAGCATCCGGCGATCGAGTCCTTCGCCTTCCCGCAACATCTCCCGGAGATCGACCCGGCTCAACTCGAGGGCGTCCAGGGCGTGATCGTCCTGACGCCGCGCGTGACGGCCCGCAGCGTGTCGCGGCCGAGGGACCTCCTGGCGATCGCCCGCTTCGGAGTGGGATACGACAGCGTGGACGTGCCGGCCTGCACGGCGGCCGATGTCGTCGTGTTGATCGCGGCCGGGGCCGTGGACCGGTCCGTTGCCGAAGCCACGGTCACCTGGATGCTGGTGCTGACGCACCACGTCCTCGCCAAAGACCGCCTGCTCCGTGAGGGACGGTGGAACGAGCGCAGCCGGTTCATGGGGTGCGAGCTCCGCGACCGGAGGCTCGGCGTGATCGGGCTCGGGGGCATCGGCCGGGCCCTGGTCCAGCTCCTGGGGGGCTTCGGCATGGAGCCGCCGATGGCGTACGATCCGTTCGTCAGCCCGGAGGCCGCGTCGGCGCTGGGTGTCCGGTCCGTGGGCCTGGACGAGCTCCTGAGGACGGCGGACTTCGTCTCGATCCACTGCCCCCTCCGGGACGAGACGCGCAACCTCATCGGTGCCCGTGAGCTCGCCTTGATGAAACCCGATGCCTACCTGATCAACACGGCCCGCGGCGGGATCGTCGATGAGGATGCGCTCTATGAGGCGCTCCGGCAGCGGCGGATCGCCGGGGCCGCGATCGACTGCTTCCTCCAGGAGCCGATCACGTGGCGGCACCGCTTCGGCGAACTGGATAACGTGGTGCTCGCCCCCCACAGCATCGCCTGGACCGACGAGCTGTTCCGCGACATCGGCCGCACGGTCAGCCGGGGATTGATCGCCCTGAGCCAGGGCCGGCGCCCGCCGGGAGTGGTCAATCCCGAGGTGTTCGACCACCCCGGCTTCCAGCAGAAGTGGACCAGATTGACGGGAGTCTCGCCATGAGCCTGCGCCTGGAGGGACGCGCCGCCTGGATCAGCGGCGGCGCTTCGGGGATCGGTGAGGCGACGGTTCACCTCTTCGCCTCTGAGGGGGCGCGGGTCGCCATCGTCGATGTTCAGGCCGAAGCCGGCCGCCGGCTGGAGGCCGCGGTCCGCGCGGCCGGCGGCGAGGCGATGTTCCTCGAGTGCGACGTGGCCGACGAAGAGCAGGTCCGGCAGAGCATCGAGCAGGCCGCGGCCCGGTTCGGCGGCTTGCAGGCCATTGTCAACGCCGCGGGGATCGTCCACGTCAAGCGATTGCACGAGTACACCGAGCCCGAATGGGACCGGCTGATGGCGGTCAACGTCAAGAGCATCTTCTTCTCGATCAAGCACGGGATCCGCTACCTCGGTCGGAATCCGTGCAGTACCGTGGTCAACATCGGCTCGATCAGCAGCTTCGTCGGCCAGGCCGGGACGCCGGCCTACACGGCCTCGAAGGCCGCGGTCCTGCTGCTGAGCCAATCCATCGCGCTGGATTATGCGGCCGACGGGCTGAGGTGCAACTGCATCTGCCCGGGCATCACCGACACCCCCATGCTGCGGCATCACCTGCACGCGACGGGCGACCCGGCCGGGGCCCTGGCCAGGCGACTCCACCGCGTGCCCCTGGGGCGGGCGCTCACGCCCGGGGACGTCGCCCGAGCCGTGCTCTACCTGTCCTGCGACGATTCCGCCGGGGTGACCGGCACCTCGCTGGTCGTCGACGGCGGCTACCTCACGGCCGCCGAGTGGGAAACCGCGAAGGTCACTTTGCCGGAGGACCTCTCATGAACCTGAAACTGGCCTGCGCCGATTTCACCTTCCCGCTGTTGTCTCATGAGCAATCGCTCCGTCTGATCTCCATGCTCGGGTTCGAAGGCGTGGACATCGGCCTGTTCGAGGAGCGCTCCCACCTGTGGCCCTCGCGCGTCTTCCAGGACGTGGACCGTTCGGCGGACGAGCTCAAGGGGAGCCTCGACGGCCTGGGACTCCGGGTCGCGGACGTGTTCCTGCAGATGTCGCCCGACTTTCGTGCCTATGCCATCAACCATCCGGATCCCTCCCGGCGTCAGCGGGCTCGCGACTGGTTTGTCCGGGCGCTGGAGTATGCCGCGCGGTGCGGCTGCGATCACGTCACGATCCTGCCCGGAGTCCACTTCGAGGACGAGAGCCCGGAGCGCTCTTTCGCCCGAGCGGTGGAGGAGCTCACCTGGCGAGCCGAGCGGGCGGGACGGTCCGGGATCGTGCTGGGGACCGAGGCCCATGTCGGCTCGCTGGTCTCCGACCCGCCGTCCGCGGGACAGCTCGTCGCACGCGTCCCCGGGCTGACCCTGACGCTGGACTACACCCATTTCACGCGCGCCGGGCTGCCGGACAGCGCCGTCGAGCCGCTCCTGGCCCACGCCTCGCATCTCCACGTCCGCGGGGCCTGCCCCGGACGGTTGCAGGCCGCGTTCAAGGACAACGTGATCGACTACCGCCGCATCGTCGCGCGCTTGCGGGAGGCCGGCTACAGCCGTTGGATCGGCGTCGAGTACGTCTGGATCGACTGGGAGCACTGCAACGAGTGCGATAACCTCTCGGAGACGATCCTCTTCCGCGATTACCTGCGGTCCCTGGCGGCCTGAGGACGGCCAGGAGGCGCGGCGAGGTGAAGCGGCTCATCCAACCGGCAGGGGCAACGCGATGGGTGAATTCTGGATCGGCCTGCTGCTGGTCATCGCGGCGGGGACGATGGGCGGCAGCTTCACCATCCCGCAGAAGTCGGTGCGCGGATGGGCCTGGGAGGAGACCTGGCTGCTGTATTCGATCATCGGGATGTTGCTGATCCCCTGGCTCGTGGTCGGCCTGGTCATCCGCAACCCGACGGAAGTCTACGCCAGGGTGCCCGGTCCCACGCTGGCACGGACGGCCCTCTTCGGCGCCGGCTGGGGGGTCGGTTCGGTGCTGTTCGGACTGGGCGTGGTGCGGGTCGGGACCTCCTTGGCGTTCGCGATCGTGGTCTCCCTGACCGCCGCGCTGGGGACGATCATCCCGCTGGCCGTGCTCCATCCGGCTGACCTGACCTCAGCTCGAACCTTCTGGCTCCTGATCGGGCTGGCCATTGTGATCGTGGGGCTCTCGCTCTGCGCCCGGGCCGGATTCCTGAAAGAGGCCGCGGCCCAGGGTCCCCGGGCGGACCGAGGTCGTCTCGGCCAGTCGGCGGGCTTCCTGGGCGGGCTGCTGATCTGCCTGCTCTCGGGGATCACCTCGCCGATGTTCAACTTCAGCGTGGCGTTCGGGGGCCGGATCCAGGACGAAGCGGAACGGCAGGGAGCCTACGGGTTCGCGGCCTCCACCGCCGTCCTGGCGTTGAGCATCTCGGCCGGGTTCCTCATCAACGCTGGCTATTGCACCATCCTGCTGCTGCGCAACCGGAGCTGGCGGTTGCCCGATGAGGCACCCGCCATCAAGAACACGATGCTGGCGATCCTCATGGGCCTGTTGTGGTCGGCCGGCATGTTCGTCTATGGTGCGGGGGCCAGCCTGTTGGGGTCGTACGGGCCGGTGCTGGGGTGGCCCTTATTCATGACGCTGATGGTACTCACCGGCAACTTCTGGGGCCTCGTGACCGGCGAGTGGAAAGGGGCAGGATGGCGGGCGCTCGGGCTGCTCCAACTGGGCAACCTGGCGATGGTCCTGGCGTTCGTCGTGATCTCCCTGGGAGCTCGGCCTGCTCCGTGAGCCCTGTCCGCGAGCCCCAACCAGGGGGAACGATTCGTGGTTGCCGCTCGCGCCGTCGACTCACGAGGACATTGCGCGGAGGCGGCAGGGGGCTCGCGTTCACGACCGTAGCACACACCCCACCTCAGGGTCGATCGGTGCCGGTCCCGCCCTGACTCCCCGGAAGTGGCGTCGCGGAGCCCTCCGGGGCGGCGAGCTGATCCCGGACGCGCCCGACCTCGTCAAATCCCGCCGCGGCCTCCAGCGCCGCGATCAGCAGCCGGCGCCGCTCCGCGGCGTCCGACGCGCGCCCGGCCAGGTACTCCCAGAGTCCGCACAGCCCCGTCTCCACCCCGCGGGGCGACCGCCATCCCCGGCCCGCCAGCAGCCCCAGCACCGCGGTGAGCGCCGGCACGTCCGGCCCGGCGTCCACGCCGGGTAATCCCTCGAGGCAGAGGCCGGCCCGCTCCGCACCCACCTCCCGGAGCAGGCCCCGCAGCCGCGCTGGCCCCGATCCCCTGGGCTCCGGCAACCTCAACAAAGTCGAGGAATCCCCTTGCAATCGACCCCGACCTTCGACGAAAGTAAGACATCAGACCGCCGAACTCGCTCGGACCTACGCACGCACGAGGTTTTCCATGGGAAGTCCTAGCACTCATCGCCGCATGGGAACGGTCGCCGGCCTTGTCTTCATCGTGACGGCGGGCGCGGTCCTGCCGCGGCCGGCATGGGCCCAGTCAAAGCCGGCATCGGGTCAGGCGGGTTCCGTCTTCGACCAGGAGAAGGAGACGGGCCCGGCTGCGCCCAAGAGTGTGACCCCGTCCGACCGCGACACGATCGGCTTCAGCCAGCAGAACGTGGCGGCCCAGATGAACGAGCTGGAGGAGCGGATGTTCCGGCTCTCCGAGGCGCTGCGGGGGCTCGAGCCGGAGAATGCCTCGCGGCTGAGTCTGGCGCTGAAGTTCTCCCGGGAGGAGCAGATCCTCGAACAAATGCGGGAGACGCACAAGCTCTTGAAGGACGCGCAGCTCAGCAAGGCCGAGACCGAGGTGAAGGAACTGATCGCCAAGCTCGAGCACCTGCGCAACCTGTTGCTGGCCGAGGACCTGGACTTCCAGCTCAAGCTGGCGCGGCTGCGCCAGATGCGGGAGACGCTGAGCCAGCTCGATCGGATCCTCAAGGAAGAACGGCGCGAGCTGGGCTGGTCCCGCTTCGCCCTGGAGCAAAGCAAGCGCCTGGAGCGGTTGACCACCCGCCGTCCCGACCTGGAAGCCCTGGTCCGCGACCAGCAGGCCGTGATCGCCGAGACCAAGGGATCGTCCCAGAAGGCCGAATCTTCGGCCAAGGACGCCCGGGCGGCGATCCGGGACCGCGAGGGGAAGCTCCGCAGGGCAGCGGCCGCCCTGGCCAACGACCCCTTGTTCGCCGACCTTCAGCCCCCGCACCTGCGGCGCGCCGACGCGTCTCTGACCGAGGCGGCGACGTCCCTGGAAGGGGCCGACGTCAAGGTCGCCGTGGCGGCCGAGGAGCAGGCCCTGAGCCTCTTCCGCGAGGAGCTCACGCGGTTGGATGAACAGATGGAGCAGCACCGGCGAACGATCGACGGGGCCGCATTCCAGCGCCGCCAAGAGGATCAGGCCAAGAACCGCGGTACGAGCGAACGGCTGGCCGTGTCCGCCGCCCGGCTGGGCGACGTCGGCGTGGCCCTGCGCAAAGACCTGATCCGCGCCGGCGCCGCGATGCAGTCGGCCGAGCAAAGCCTGGGCAGGACCGCGGCCGGCCCGGCGGCCGACGACCAGTCGGCGGCCCTGGACATCCTGGCGAAGTCGCGCGAGGAGTTCACCCGGGCCGTCGAGAAGCTGCTGGTGGAGCTCCGCGGTGAACTCCGGGCCCGGCTCATGGCCGACCTGACCGAGATGCACGAGCTTCAGATGTCGATTCGTGAGACGACCCAGGGCCAAGCCCCGCGGGTCGTGCAGAAATCCCGGACGGCGCTGGTCCTTGTGGCCGCCCTCTCCCAGAAGGAGGCGGAGCTGGCCCAGCGCCTGGAGCACTTGCTCGCCCTGGTCGAGGAGACCGAGTACGGCATTGCCCTGCCCACAACCCTGCGCATCTTGTCGCGCGAGATGCGCACCCTCGCAGGATGGCTCCAGGCCGGCGACGTGGCACCACGCACGATCGCCCTGGAGACGCGCATCGAGGAAGACTTGCTCGGGCTGCTGCCGGTGCTCCGCCGGCTCCCGACCACGACCCCGCCGGCGCCGGGCTCGCCCCTCTCGGCCGACGCGAGGGAACGCGAGCGCGAGCTCAACCGCCTCATCGCCGAGCTCACGATGGTCCGGATGCTCCAGGCGCGGCTCAACGATGACACGGTGGGGGTCGACAAGACCCGCCCCGCCGCAACGACCTTGCCCCCGGCCTTCCGGCGCGAGGTCGAGACCCTGGAGGCCACGCAGGACGAGATCCGCGAATCACTCGCCAAGATCGCCGAGCGGCTGGAGTTCCCCGACGACAACCAGTAGGGAGTCGAAGAACGACGCCGTGGACCGAGGCGCCCGTGGCCGGCCGAAGGATGGATGGAGTGTGCGTGCGATTGGCTCCGATCCGTTTTCTCAGAATCAAGATGACGAGGTGATGATGAGACGCAATCTTCCCTGTCTGATCGCCACCGCGCTGATGACGGTCCTGCTTCAGCCCGCCTTCGGGGCCGATCCCCCGGCCGCGGCGATCACCGAAAAGATGGCCGGCGTCACCGACGAACTCAACCGGAAGGAAACCGGCAAGCCGGTGCAGACCGAACAGAAGGAGATCGTCAACGACCTGGACAAACTGATCGCCTCCCTGGAGAAGAAGTGCGAGGCGTGCAAGAATGGCGTCAAGCGCAACAATCCCCGCTTTGGCATGCGCGACTCGACCATCAGCCGAGGCACCGGTGGCATCGGCGACCTCGTGAACCCCCGCGACTCCGGCAAGGACTGGGCCAAGCTCTCCCACCGCGAGCGTGACCGGATCGTGCAGTCGATGACCGAGGGGTTCCCTCCCGAGTATCGCACGGTCCTCGAGCGTTACTATCGCCGCCTGGCGGAAGAGAAGACCGGCCCGGCCGCCGGCGCTGCGTCCGAGTCCAAACCGGCGGAAGCTCCCAAGGCCGGCGGCCAGTAATCCTGACGCGACAGTCCGCCCCGGCGCGAGAGGGAGGCGGGATTCGAAATTCCGGATTCCAGATTCCAGATCCCAAAGAGCCGGAAGACACCCAATCTGGAATTTGGAATCTGGAATCTGCGATTTCCCAGCCCCGCGCACGGCGCCGAGTCCTGACGGAGCTGGAGAGGGAGGACAGGACCTACGGGCGGCCACCATCCCGTGGGGCGTCCCTGCGCTTCGCCGGCACGGCCGCGCGGGCTTCGTCGCGGTCGATCAGGCCGTCGTTATCGCGGTCGAGGCGGTTGAATTGGTCGCGAGGGCCCAGGAACTCACGGCGGGAGACGTCACCGTCGTGGTTGCGGTCCATCTTCTGAAACCAGTCCGGACCAACCCCAGGGCTGGTGGGTCGGGTTGCGGCCATCGCCCGCGGCGCCGCAGTGGCCGGGCCTTCACCCGTCAAACCGGGGACACCGCCGCGGGCGATGCTGACCAGGAAGTGATACGGGATCTCATCGGGCGAGACCCGGCCGTCACCATCGCTGTCCCAGGACATGACCCGGTCGACGGTGCGCATCACCTCACGGGCACCGAGCCGGCGATCCCGGTCCAGGTCCAGGATGCCGAAGATCGCGCGGCCTTGGTCGGCGGTCGTCACGACCAGGCGGCCGCGCGCGGCCTCGACCTGGCGCTGGCCGAACTCGAGCAGTTCGTTCAGGTAGATCTTGCCGTCGCCATCCCGGTCGATGACCTCCGAGAGACCGGCCAGCGGCGATCGAGGGGCATCGAGGGCGGCCCGTTCCTTCCCGTCGAGGTAGCCGTCCTTGTTGGCGTCGGCGGCCTTGAACCGCTGCGTGAGGACGCGGCGGACGTCCTCGGCCACGGTGCTCGCCTGTTCGACCTGAATGTCGAGCCGGACCTGTCCGATGGCGAACTCGACGTCGCCGTCGGCGAGCTGCCGGACCCGGGCTCCCTTGGGCAGGACCCCGCCGGCGCCCGCCCGGATGGTCGCCCGGCCAGACGCCTGAGGCGACAGGGCGACGTCGAGCGTCAGGTCGATCGGCGCCCGCGCGAGGAATTTGCGCAGCTCCTCCGTATCCAGCGCGTCATCCCCATTGGTGTCGGCCCTGGCGAAGGCGTCCGGGTCGATGGCGAACTCGGAGGGTGAAAGCTTGTTGTCGGGCCGTCCCGGAACGTCCCCCTTCCCCTTGTCATACTTCTTGAGCAAGAGCCGGGCCGGCCGAAGCGACGACTCGCCCACCACCAGCTCGACGACCGGTGGGAGCGTGGCAAACCGGGCACGGCGATCCGACGATTCCTCCATCATGGCGGTGAACGCCGGGCTATTGAACGGCTCGAGCTCCTCGGCGCTGATCATTTCATTATCGTCGAGGTCCAGCGGCCGGAGCGATCCGGCGATGGCCGCCAGCTCGGGCCGGGTGAGCACGCCGTCCTTATCGCGGTCGAGCTGGTCGAAGAGTGCGTCGGTGCGGCCGACCGCCAGCCGCCGGAACTGGAGCTGGAACGGACCCAGGATCGGCCGGAGGGCCTCGGCCAGCTCGTCGACCGAGATCACGCCGTCTTTCGGGTGGACGTCCAGCTCCGCGCGGGCGGGGGGCACAGCCGCGCCCGTCGCCAGCCGCACGATCGCGGGGAAACTCTTGTCGCCGGCCTCCTTGGTCGTGATGGTGCCGTCCCCATTGCGGTCGAGGCTGGCGTGGAGCGTCCGCACGGAGTCGATCCACGATGCCTCGAACGGCCGATCCTGGCACATCACCCGCAAGCGCACTAAGAGGGGCCGGTCCTCGGCCAGGAAGATCAGGTGGCGCGCGGCATCACTCCCGGTCCCTCCCGGCGCGGGTTCCTGCGCGGGGGGGGCGGCCAGGGCCAGGATCAGGACCAGGAATGCCGATGCGCCCGTCATCCGAGCACTTCCTTGATGGGGTTGGCTTTCAGGTCGACGATCCGGATCGGCCGGCCATTTTCCTCGAGGTTCTGCTTGGTCGGGTCAATCCCCAGGGCCTTGACGATGGTCGCGAGCAGGTCGGGGACCAGGACGGGCCGGTCCTTGATCTGCTCGCCGTCGACCCCGGTGTTGCCGATCGCCTGGCCACCACGAATCCCGCCGCCGGCCAGGACCGTCGACCAGGCGTTGGGGAAATGGTCGCGGCCGGCCGACTCGTTGATCTTGGGCGTCCGGCCGAACTCGCCCATCCAGACGATCAAGGTGCTGTCGAGCAGTCCGCGGGAACGCAGGTCGGTCATCAGGGTGGACCAGCCGGCGTCGAGCACATTGCAGAGCTTCTCGACGGTGTCGAAATTCTGCGCGTGCGTGTCCCACCCCAGGCCATTCGCGCCGTCGACGGAGGAGAGCGTCACCTCGACGAACGGGACCCCGCGCTCGACCAGCCGGCGGGCCAGCAGGCAACCCTGGCCGAATGGGTTGCGGCCGTAGGCGTCGTGTACGGCGGCCGGTTCCTCGTCCAGGTCGAACGCCTTGGCGGCCGATGACCGCATCATCTTCACGGCCCGAGCGTAGGCACTCTGGTGGCTGAGCGTCGCGACGCCCGGGCGGTTGGCCAGGAAGTCGCTTCCCAAGGACTGCATCAGCTCGAGCCGTTCGTCGGCTCGGGGGCGGCCGATGCCGCGCGGGATGTCGAGATCGTCAACCCGCAACGAGGGACCACCCGCGTCGGCGCCGCCGGCCAGCGGCCGCTCGCCGACGGTCAACGGCGCGCACTTCGGTCCCAGGAAGCCCGAGGTGAAGGCGGCCGCATTGATCGCGCGGACCGGCGAGATGCTGACGAACCCAGGGAGTTCGGCCGACCCATCATCGAACTCGTTGGCAACCAGGGAGCCGAGCGCGGGGTGGCGGACCGCGCCCTGGGGCAGGTAGCCGGTCCGGAGGTAGTAGGTGGCTCGACCGTGGTCCCCTTCCTTGGAGCTCATCGAGCGGATCAGGGCGAGGTCCTTCGCCTGGCGGGCGAGCTTGGGCAAGTGCGGACCGAGCAGAATCCCGGGCACCGCCGTCGCGATCGGTTTGAAAGGGCCGCTGTTGGCGTGGCCGGGCTTGGGATCGAAGGTGTCGGTCTGGCTCGGGCCGCCGGACATCCAGAGGAGGATGCACGACTTGCGGCGGCTGGGATGCGCGGCCGCATCCGCCGCCAGGGCCTCGATCCAGCCGGACGCGGAGGCACCGAGGGCACCCACGGCAGCGAGCCGCATCACCTGCCGTCGGCTCAGTTGCGGGACATGGCGGTTCGGGCGACTCATGGCATCACTCCCATAGTAGGTCAGGCTTTTAGTCTGACAGGATCGAGGAGGAGGAATCTGTCGGAGGGGGCTCCGTCCCCCGACTGGAGAAGAGAAGATCGCCGGACGGAGCCGGCTCCTACCAGCGAGCTCAAGGACGGCGGGCCGGCCGGGTCAATGGTTCAGATGGAACTCGGGTCCGTTCAGAATCGCCCAGAAGATGTCGCCGAGGGCTTTGGCTTGATCCTCGGCGGTCTTTCTCCGCTCGACGAATCGAACCAGCAGCGCCCGCTCGTCGGGCCTCGGGCGGCGGGTCAAGGTTGCCAGGTAGAGGGTTTCGATCCGACCTGGCGTGTCCAGGAACGGGGCCTTGACGATGGCGCCGAGCACCGGGCCGATCTCTGGGTTGGTGGCGCCGTCGATGTACGACCCGTTCATCATCGTCAGCGCCTGGAGGATCGTGGTCTCCGCCTGGACCGGCCGCTCCTCGCCCTTGGCGAACAATTCGAGGAAACGGGCACGAGCGTCCGCCGCCTCGGAGCCGGTGGCCTGGGTGAGGCTGTCGAAGAGTTGCCCGGGCGAAAGGCCCCGGACGGGCATCGAGGCAAACAGGGGTGTCGTCGATTCGGCCTGGTTGGCCAGGCTCGAGCTCGAGAGGTTGTAGGCCCGGGTCGCCGTCAGGACGCGGATCAAGTACCGCAGATTATAGCCGTGCGTCCGGAACTGCCCCGCCAGCTCGTCGAGCAGGCTGCTCAACTCGGAATCAGCTTCGGAGTCGAGCTCATCCACCGGTTCGATCAGGCCGACCCCGAAGAAGCGAGCCCAGACGCGGTTGACGATGGCTCGGGCGAAATACGGATTCTCGGGCGCGGTGATCCACTCGGCCAGAATCTGCCGCGTCTCGGCGCGAGGGCGCCAGGCCGGCGTGGAACCGTCGAGGTGGGACGCGGTCACGACCTTCTTCGTCCCCGGGATGGTCAACTCCCTCAGCGGGGTATTCCCTCGTCGCCGGGGCGCCGTGATCGCGTCTTGCGGTCCCTGGGGCGGCACGTCCGCGAAGAAGGCCGCGAGGCTCCAGAACTGTTCCCGCTTCCAGCGCGCGAACGGGTGATTGTGGCACTGGGCGCATTCCAGGCGGATTCCGAGGAAGACGCGGGCCACACCGGCCGCGAGGTTCTCGGGCTTCCCCTCCTTGGCCGCGTAGTAGGCCGCCGGAGACGGATCGAGCCGGACTTGGCCCACGACCTGGTTGGGATTGCGCTCGCTCAGCCTGGCCGTGAGGATCTCGCGGACGATCCGATCATAGCCGGCCTCCTCGATGACCTTCCGTCGCAGCCACGCCTCGAAGCTGCCCGCCACCAGCCTGGCCTGATCCTCGCTCTCGGCCTCGGGCAGGAGAAGTCGGCGCCAGGTCTCGGTGGCCCGCGTGGTGTAGGCCGGGCTGTCGAGCAGGCGTTCGACCAGGGCCCGGCGCTTCTCCGGGCTGGGGTCGTCCAGGAAATCGCGGGCCTCGGCCGCCGTGGGGATCTTGCCGATCAGGTCGAGGCTGACGCGGCGGAGGAACTCGCCATCCTCGGCGACCGCGGCCGGGCGGACCTTTGCCTTGGCCCAGTGGGCCGCCAGCACCGCGTCGATCCGCGCGGTCAGCGCCCGGGCGTCCTTCGCGGTTGGAGCCGGGTCCGTCGGCGCGCGGCGGACGTCGGCCGCCCCCACGTCCCGGGCCGCAGCGATCAGGCAGACGACGGCGATCCAAGGCCGTACGAGACGCATGGCTGTGATCCTCTCGGTCCCGTCGCGCGGGGAACGGATGATCCTCACGATTCGCAGGCCGGTCCGCGCAGTCGGCACGGGTTGTTTGTCAGACCTAATGAAATAAGTACCGCTCGCCCTGGGGTGCTGTCAACGAGAATCTTCTGACATTTGTGAAACGTCAGGGCGAGGGTCGCAGCTCAGGAGCCGGAAGTCGGAGGCCGGTGGCAGCGTACCGTGGATTTTCGGCGGGCCGTCTCAACGCGGACGTCGGGCCAGCGCCTGGGCTTGCTTGTCCCGGGCCCTGGCTTCCTCGGTCTTGCTCAGCCGGGCGAGATGGCGAGCCGACGCCGGCAGCACCCAGGGTTCCGCCGGCAATTGCCTCGCCAGGTCCTCGAAGAGCCGGTGCGATGCGTCAGACACCCCACCCGCTTCGAAAAGCATCGCCGCGAGCAATCGGTCGGCAACTTCCGGCCGCCGGGACCGCTTCCGGATCGAGTCGAAGTCCGACGCCTGGTCTTGCGTCGCCACGGCAAAACGGCCCCTGGCGACGCCGCCCTTCCCGGGTGCCGACACGACCCATGTGTACATTCCATCACGACTCAGAGCGGGCTGGTCCTGAGGATAATCGCGATGGTCCTGGGCCGACCGCCTGGACCGGCCGCGGCGCTCCTTGCGCGTGATGTCGCCGCGGAAGAGCTGGACGTCATACTCGCGCGCATCGGGAACCGCGGTCCAGACGAAGCTGGGGCGATCGGTCAGGACCGTCGCAGCCTCGATCGGCGCCAGGGGCAGGGGTGGCGCATCCGCGTCACGAACGCGGGAGACACCGGCCCGGGTGCTGGCCGCCATCGTACTAAGCCCGTCGAACTTCCGCGACCAACGGCTCCGAACGCCCTTCCCTCGCAAACGCCGAGCCGACCGGAGAGTCCAGCCAGGGGATGATCTCCGGGTCGTAGTTGGCCACGGTGTTGACGTCGTCGATCGCGAAGTTGCCCGGGTCGTTGGTGTACTCCTCGGATTCCAGACCCGAGAAGAAGCGCCAGCCGCTATCCCAGTCACCGTCGGGCCGCTCGCGAGACATTTAGAGTCTGTTCCACAAGCCTGGTCGAACCGTTGTAGGGTGGGTGAAACCCACCACCGGAAGGCCTTGGCGGGCTTGAAGATCGGTGGGTTTCACCCACCTACCCCCT
>JAJPJC010000426.1 GCA_021324445.1 Isosphaeraceae bacterium | reverse complement strand
CGGGAAGAGACCGTCATGACCGTCAGGACCGTCAGCCTCGAAGACCTCCCGGCGGGGGTCGGCAGACTGGAGCGGGAAGAGACCGTCATGACCGTCAGGACCGTCAGTGATCCCGGTTTTCAGGCTCGAAGCCCCTGACGGTTGGCTGACGGTTGCCGGCGGTTGACCAGATCGACCGTCATGAGGTTCATCCCTGAAATCACGGGCCGATGACGGTCCTGACGAAGATGACGGTGGAATCCCGCCACTTTCTGCCCCGCGGAGCCAGTCGATGCGATGCTTAGAGAGGGGGGGGATCCGACCGTCACCACCGTCACCACCGTCACCGCACCTTGTTTTTCCGCTCGGGATCGGTGACGGTTGGGTGACGGTCGGCGACGGCTGCCCGTCCCTACCGTCACCGTTTTGACTCGGATAATCATGGGCCGGTGACGGTGGTGACGGTGGTGACGGTCTCTCCCCCTCCGTTTCTAAGGCGATGGTGATCGGCCGTCCCTGCTTGGTGCGGCGGCCGAATGCGACGGCGATGCCGACGGCCCGGAGCGAGGGCGCCAGCCGGCGGATCACTCCCGACAGTCCCCGCGGGGTCCGCGGCCAGCGATCGGAGGACTTCGCGGCGCCGGGTCCGGTCGCGGTCGCAACCCACGGCGTGGCGGCCGTCGTCCGGCCCAGCTCTTCCAGCAGTTCGGCGGCGGTGCCGGTCCAGGGTCCCCGCTCGGCCAGCTCCCGCACCGCGCCGGCCACTGGACTCTCCTCGAGAGCCGACTCGCTCGCGGCCTGGCGGTTGTCGCGGTAGGCGACCAAGAAGTGACCCGGCGGATTGCCCAGCGCGCGACTCACCGCCTCGCCGAAGAGGGCGAAGTCGGCCATGCGGGGCAGGGACGACAGCTGGAGACGGGGCAGGATCCGCAGGCCACCCGAGACGGCATCCAGCAGGGCCCCCAAGAGTCGCGGGGCTTGGCCCTCGAAGTCGGCCCACAGCTCTCTCTCCGGGCGACGTCTCGACTCGGGGATCGTCGGCAGGTGCAGGAAGATCGAGCGGTCGACCAGGTCCCCGCGGCTGACGACGTCGGTGATGCCGGTCAGGATCGCGGGACGTTGCGCCTCCAGGATCGTCTCGTCGTCGTCGGTGTAGAGGGTTCGGGCGCCGAACCCGCCACCAGTCGCCAGGCGGCAGAGCGCGTCCGACAGCCACGGGGACAGTACGCTCAGGTTGTCGAGCGCGACGACCCAGTTGTGCCGCGCGGCAACCATCAGGTCGCGCTCGTCCTGCGGCTGTCCGCGGAGCAGCATCGCATACGGGTCGACCAGCAGCCTCAACACCCGCGCCACGGTGGTCTTGGCCGATCCTTGCTCTCCGGTCAGAACCAGGACCGGGTAGGGGCCGGCGGGCCGAAGCGCGGCGGCCAGCCAGGCCACGACCAGACCGACCTCGTCGGGCTCGCAGTTGATGACCCGTTGCAGGTCGTCGATCGATCCGCCGCGCTCGGGGATCGGCAGGGGCCTCGACCACGGCGACCGGCGGAACCGGACCGGTGATTGACCCGTGATGCTCCAGCCGTCGGCCGTGACGATCGCGACCCGCCAGTCAGGATCACCCAGGTCGATGATGATCCGGTCCGCGTCGCCGGCCACGCGGAGGAATACGGGCTCCTCGGGTCCATCAAAGATTGCCTTGGCTTCCAGCACACCGAGGGCGTCCTGGAACGACTGAGCAGCCGGCGGCCGGGATTCCTCGATGTAGAACTGCCGCTTGAGCCACTGGCCGAAACCATCTGAGCGGACCGGGTAAACCTCAGTGTGATTCCCGATGGGCACCACCGCGTAGGCGTGGCGGCGCGGATCATGGAACAAGGTCGCGGCGCCGGCCAGCCGGAGCAAGACCTGCGATTGACTCTCTGGTGGCGGCTTTGGAGCCGGCGCGGCGGGCTGATTCCCCGGGGGCGCCGATCCGGCCGGGGCGGGCGGAGTCCACTCTTGGGCGTTGGCGGCCAGCTCCCGGAGTTGATCGACCGTCCCGCCACGGGCCAGAAAATCGCTCACGTCGCCTCGGTCGGGCAGGCCGGGTAATTCCACCACCCGGATCGATCGGGCCGTTCCCGCGAGCGATTGGGCCACTTGCTGGGCATGCTCGCGGCCGAGCCGGTCATTGTCGGGCAGGATGACGCAGTCACGACCTCGAAGGGACTCGGCGTAGTGCTCGCGCCATTTCCCCGCGCCCATCGGGTTGCAGGTGGCGATCAGCCCCTTGGCCTTGAGGTTGTCGACGTCCTTCTCCCCCTCGACAACCCAGACCGGCAAGGCCGGGTCCGCGGCCAGCAGCTCGGGCAGCCGGTACAGGATCGGCTCGACGTCGCCCAGTCCCCACAGCGGTTTGCCATCGCGGTCCTTGCCGGGTCGCCTCTGGGCGAACCCTTTCGGGTTCTTGAACCTCACGACCTCGAAGACGACCACCGTGCCGGCTGCGTCGCGGTACTGATAGACGCAGTCGATCGTCCCCTTCCGCTGGTCGGGCCGGGCTGGAGCCGGATCGGCCGGCGCGTGCTCCACCCCACAGTTGCAGCGGCCCTGGAGCCGATGGACGTAAGCGTTGGACCCGGCTTCGATCGGCAGGGGGCCGGCATGATCCTCGCGCGTGCAACGGCACCACTGGCCGTCGGCCGAGATGAACCCCCAGCATCGTTTCCCTTGGCCGCGGCGCTCGTCGTCCGATCCACCGCACACGGGGCACCTGTGGCCAGCCTTGAACCGTTGAGTCTTCGTGTTCATACTCGACCTCCCCGGCCCGCAGCCTGTTGTGCCAACCAGTCGCGGACAGTCTCAGCACGCCAGAGCAATGTGCGGCCGATCTGGACGTCCGGCTTGGGAAACCGGCCGGCGGATCGCCAGCGCTGGATGGTGCGCTCATCGACGCCAAGGGCTTGCTCAAGCTCCTTGGGGCGAAAGGCCAGCTTCGGCAGGGCGGCGGCCACGTTCGTCGGGGCGGCCTCTGGGCTTGCGGAGGGGTTCACCGCCCACCTCCCGCCTGTGGGGCGGCCTGGCGGGCATTCCGGGGCTTCTGTTGGCGGGCATTCCGGGGCTTCTGTTGGTCGTCGTCGGCTTCCAGTGCCAACCGCAGTAGCGCATGGAGGCGGCGCCGCTCGCGCTGGTTTTGGGTCAACTTCTCGTTGATGACCCGGATCGGCGGCAACAGCGAAGTGTTATCGTACATCGTATAGTTCTCCCGGAGGGGTTCTCCTCCCCCTCCAAGAATATAATACGACGTATCGATGCGACGAATATCAGACGGTTATGCGATGGTTGTGCGACGGATCACGCGTCGAACAGTCGCACGACGTTCCCACTGATCTCCAGACGGAGCGGACACCCCTTGCGATGCAGGTTGTCGCGGGCCCTATCAACCTGTCTCCTCGCGTTCTTGACATTCCGCTTGGTCCTGTGCTTCCCGTATACCTCTTGGGTCACTGTCTTCAGCTCAGCGCGGCGGTTGTCGCTCGATGCGAGGAACTGAATCAATTGGATCTGCCTCACAGCCGGGCCCAGCATCACGATCGTCTGATCGACGGTATCCTCCCGGCGCGGCGGGGCCGGTCCGGCTGCGGGCTGATCGTCCACGAGCGGCGGGGCCGGGCGGGCGGGCTCTGTCTTCCCGTTGGCCTCCCCGCTCATCGAGGCCGCCAGCCTGTCGCGCAGGGCCTTCACCTCGTCCAGGATCGCCTGGACGACGGGGGACTCGTGCGGCCAATCGACATCCACCTGGCGGAAAGGCTGATTGCGCCAGTTCCCATCATCCAGGAAAGGCTCGATGCGCTGCCATGCTGCCAGGGCATTGGGATCGGGGGTGTACTCGCCGGGATCGAGACCCACGCGGACCTTGTGACTCTGGACAATGTTTCCCCACAGATCGGCGGCGACCGTATTGGCGGCCCCCCAAAGTTGTTGACGGATTGCGGGATCATTGGGCAGTGGCAGGGCGGGCATGCTGTTTCCCTGTTGATGTGCCGGACCGGACCGACGAGACGGCGACAGGGGGCATCGTCTCGTCGGTCCGCGTTGGGCTCGGCGATTCGCGACGCCGCCGGGCCGCCCGACATCTTCCAAGTGTACAGCCGAACGCCTAGATGAACAACATCCGTGAGGCGCCGGGGGAGCCGCGCGTCGTCCAGTCTCCCGCGCACGAGGCGCCGCGGGAGTCAGCCGGCCGCTCCCCCGGCCGCCCGTATCGGACTGATCGTTGACGGAACGGCCGCGTTCTGTTAGCGTGCAATCATCCAGATTTCAGTTGTCAGATCTGACAACTGAAATGGCGCTGATCGATCAAGCAAGAGATCACTTAGTTCGGAAGGGCGCCGTGCAATAACGTGAATCGCAGTGCCGAGGTGAGGACGATGTCCACCATCTCCCGCATCAGTCGACCCCACCGGGAGCCGATCACCGACGTCGATTCCGTCGAGGCGGTCGACGGCGCTCTCCGGGCCGACGGGCCGGGGCGATACCACGTTGATGAGATCAGCGCCGATCCGCTGCTTTCGGGTGACACGAGGCGGCGGTGGGGGACGGCGATCAAGCGGCCCGATGGGGCGGTGACGAGCGACCCGGACCCGTGGCCGGACCAGGCATGAGCCGTTACTTTGCCCACATCAGCGCGGCCGGTCCGGTCCGGTATGGGCCGGTCCCGGGGTCGATCGGCGTCCTCGACTCACCCGACCACCCGATGCCGATCGGGATGGCCAATTGCACGGGATGGGACCGGGCGGGCCTGGCGGTGTGGCGGTTGACGGTCGAGGGGGCCGACGTGCCGGGGCGGTGGGTGATCGTGGATCGGGAGTTCCGGCTGGTCGAGTGATGAAGGGGCCGGGGCTTCCGTCCGTGCGACCCGGCCGACATACTGGACCGAGCCCGGCAAGGGCAAGGCGGGAGTGCCGGCCGGACTGGCTCGTCGGTGTTTGGACGAACCGAGGCCGGCGAGCCGTTCAACCCCGTCTGCCGAGGCGGCCTGAACCTCTGGCCGGCCTCGGCACCCTCACCCGAAGGAGGGCCGATGTTGGGCGTCGATCACCGAGGCAAAGGTATGGATGACGACGCCCCCAGGCTCGGCGCGGGACGGGTCGAGGCGCGGCCCCGGCGACGGAGCCAGGCATGGGCTGCCCAGAGCGGGATCGCGGTGATGAGGAAAACGAGAGTCGAGGGCTCGGGTACCGCTGTCGTGGGCGTCAGTTGCCCCAGCGTGAGCACTCCGTCGCCACCGCCGTTGCCGCCGGCGCCGCCAGCCAGGTTGAAGACGCCTGCGGAGGCGCTGTAGGAGTTGGCCAGGATGAGGATGCGACCGCCGCCGCCGCCGCCAGCTTGAGGAGGTACGCGGTCAAAGCCCAGTCCGTATCCGCCGGCGCCGCCACTGACGTCCAGTACGGAGGAGCCGGCGAGGCTGACCGAGTCGGCATGCAAGAAGATGCCGCCGCCGCTGCCGCCGCCGCTGCCGCCGCCGCCGGGGCCACCAGCCGCCAGGATCGCGCCGCCATTGATGGTGAGTGAACCGGTGGCGCCCACCTCGATGGCCCCGCCGGGGCCACCAGCCGCCAGGATCGCGCCGCCATTGATGGTGAGTGAACCGGTGGCGCCCACCTCGATGGCCCCGCCGCCGCCGCCGCCGCCGCCGTTGCCGTCTGGACCGCCGTCGCCGCCGCCGCCGCTGCCGCCCTGGAGTAGCATGGCCAGATTGCCGTAGGTGCTACCGCCGGGGCCGGGGCCGGCCCTGCCGGCCAAGGCCGTGCCGGGGAAGCCGTCGCCGCCGGGTCCGCCGAAGCCCCCGCCGCCGCCGCCGCTGACGTCGCCGCTGCGGGTACTGAGGTAGCCCCCGCCGCCGCCGCCGGGGCCGCCGCCGGAGAAGCCGACGGGGCCAACGGCCCCCCCACCGTCGCCACCGCCGGGGCCGCCGGCGCCGCCGAAGTAGGCGCCGCTGCCGGGGCCGTAGGAGCCGCTGGCGCCGCCGCTGAGGTTGATGCTGCCGCCGGTGAAGCTGATGTTCCCCTGCGACAGCAACGCCAGCGGGCCATTCCCCGTTGCGGTGATGCTGCCTCCGCTGATCGTGATCCCGCTGAAGTCGAACACCGCGATCCCGTTGTATGTTGTCCCTGTGAAGAGCACCGTGCCACTGGAGTCGGTCAGGGTGTCGCTCGTCGTGTTGAACGTGTACGACCCGCCCGAGATGTTGAGCGTCCCCAGCGAGGTGAAGTTGCTCGGATCCAGCAGGTCACCGCGGGCGGTCTGCCCCGCCCCGGCCATCAGCCACAGCACCACCGCCGATGTCGTTCGGACTTGCCGCATCGCTCTCCTCCCGGCTGCTGCCTCGGTTCCGAATCTGTGGGGGCACTCGGGCCGGCCTCCAGCGGTCGCCCGGTGACAGAGGAACCGATCAGAGCCCTTCCCCATGGGAAATGGCACAGCGGGGCCACCATGACCCCAGGTGAGTTGCCCATCACGAGCAACCCGTCATGCTCTCAGGATTGCGAGGTGGAAGTTGGTTGTCAAGTGAATTGCAGATAGGATTCGATTGACAAACCGTTTATTTAGGAGGGCGCGGTGACGAGGGGCGGAATAAGTAAGGGGCATGGCGAGATTCGGTACAGAGGATGCTATTAATGACAGGTGCGGGCATGACTCACTCCGCCGTGACCATCGGCCGGATCTCCTCCAGCCGCTTCCGGCCGATCCCCTTGACCCGCACCAGCTCCTCGACCGAACGATAGGGCCTGCCCTCGATGATCCGCCGGGCGAGCACCGGCCCGATCCCCGGCAGGGCCTCCAGTTCGGCCGAGGACGGAGCCCAGCTCGATCCGGCGGGGCCGGTCCGTCGGACCGATCGCCTGGATTCCCCGATCGCGGACCAGTTCCAGCAGGCCCAGGTAATGTCTCGTGGTGTGCGAGGAGTTGCTGGCCAGGAAGAACCGAGGCCGGAACTCGCGGATCACCGCCGCCATCCCGCCGTAATGGTCGGCGTGGTGATGGCTGACGACCACCAGGTCGAGGGTCGTGATCCCCCGGGCCTTGAGCAGCTCGACGACGTGGCGGGACGGGCCGGCGTCGATCAGGGCCGTTTTCTCCTCAGGTGATCGGATCAGGATCGCGTCCCCCTGGCCGACGTCGAGGACGTCGATCGTGAGGGGTGTTGCGTGCCGAGGCGTGGGTTGCTGGGCCGGTGCCGGCCCGACCGTGAGGGCCAGACCGAGGACGACCACCCGCCGGGTGGGGAGTGTCATAGCTTGATGTCTCCCTCGGGGTCGCGCTTCCTCAGATCGTCCTGGACTCTCTTGGTGGCGTCGGCGACCCGCTTGGTGGCCTCCGCGTCCCTCTCGATCTGGAGCGTGGGGCCGTCGTCGGCCCTGGCTCCCTTGGGCAGGAGGGCCTTGGGGAAGTTGATCGGCGTGCCGTCGTCGGCGAGCAAGACGGCGATCCGCTTCCGGTCCCCCTCGAAGCGGTCGATCGACAGGCGGATCGGCACGGGGCGGCCTCCTCGGTGCATTTGGGCAGTCGTGAGTCCGGGCATCCCGTTCCGGGAGGGTCACGCGCTCGACTGTACGCATTCCCCCGCGTCGGGTCGAGTCGTTCGGATGTTCCAGGGCCTTTCCCTCTGACGTGAGCCATGATATCATGGCACAAGGGATGCCGATGTCGGCCGATGGCGGAGTGAAGCTATGATCAAGTTCGCGTGTGAGTGCGGCAAGCGATACGACGTGTTAGACCATCTCGCCGGGCGAGTCGTGCGATGCTCGGGGTGCCGAAAGGAACTGACGATTCCAGGGGCACCGGCGTCGGGACAGGAGAGGTCGGCGGCGCCTCCGGCTTCTGTTGTCGCCGCCGCACGGCTGAATCCTGAAGGGCTATGCGGGCCGGCCGTGACAGAAAAGCCCCCCAAGACCACCGCTGGCCCCATCACGTTCCACTGCCCTTACTGCTACCAGCGGTTCAGGGCGGAAGACCGGGCTCGTGGCAGCACGATGAAGTGCCCGGCCTGTGGTAAAGTGATGGAGGTCCCGCTTCAGAACGCCTGGGAGGTGGACGACTCGCCGCCGCCGCTCCCGACCGGGAAGGCCGTCGAACAACCGACCGCAGACGAGCCGGAGTCCTACCGGCCTGTCCCGCGAGCCGACAGGGAGAAGGGCCGACCGTTCTGGAAGGATCCGATCGTTGTGATCGGCGCGGTCGTACCGACGCTGATCTTGGGGGTTTTCTTCACCTACCTGGCTTGGACACGCAACCGGGGAAACGAAAGCCAACCGAGCCTCTCCGAGGTCGCCAAGCCCGGTTTGGAAGGGCCGATCCGCGTCGGGAAAGAGGTTCCTGGGACCTCGCGGTATGAGATCGTAGAGCGGGAAACCGAGGGCACCAAGGATTTATTCTGGGTCCGGCTGATCGGCAAACCATCGAGAGAGGAATTGCTGCGCATCACTCTGGAGCTTAGCGCGCAAGCCAAAGCCCCGCGCGTGATAGTCTGGTATTCCCTTGGGGATGGAAATCCCATCCCATGGGCCGCAGCCGATTGCGACCCGGAGCCCAGTGTCGAAATCCTAGGGCTGACAGCCGACCAGGAGGCGGAACTTGTCTCCCGCCCGCTTCCCGTCCTCGCTACCAGCATTGAGGGTCGATGGATCTCAGATGATTATACGCGCTGTCTTTACACCCTCTATCGCCGGGGTGATGTGTTCTGGCTCGAAAGGGCGGGGAGCAGGGAGAGCGAGGGGACCCAGGTGGAGCTTGTGGAAATGGAGCGCAGCGCATTGCGCCGCTTCCAGCGCAAGGAGTTCTCCCGCGCAGGCGACCATTACGTGATCAACGGCTATGGCGACCTGGAGTTGCGTGATCATGATGGCCTGATCGCCGTGGCGAGGCGAGTCCGATGATCATCTTCCGCATCATCCGACCCGGCCGGGAGCCTCTCACGTGCGCGACGAAACGGCCGGGGCGTCGGGCGGCTCGGCCGTTGGCGAGAACGTTGGGGTCGGATCGCGGGATGGGGCATCCCTGCCCCGAGGTTGGATCAACCGAGGAAATGGCCATTGGTGAGCGCGTCGAGCGCTTCGGCTTCAGCGGCGAGCCAATCCCAGTCGGGTTCCGCGCCCGGATACGACAAGGTATACGCGCTGGCCGGTTCGCAGCCGATCGGCCGAAGCGGCTCGAAGGACCGCCAGACACCGCGGCGGAACCTGCGGATCTTGGAGCGGGACACTTCGACCCGGTACACCAAGAGTTTCGGGATGGCAGCCTTGTCCCTTTTTGTCGCCGTGTGGGCAATCGCCCAGACGATTTGGGAGCGGCTCACAAGCCACGTGGCCTTTTCCCGTCCCGTGGCCTTTTCCGGAAGCAATCCATGCCTGTTGATGGACGCCATGTTTCTTCGTGGCGTGACGTGGAACAAAACCAGCCTCTTCGCTGATCCATGATGGGCGCGATTGCGCCGACGTTGACGCGGACTGGCCGCGCCTGATACGGTAGCCACTGGATGCCCTTTCTAGAGAAGGGTGTCCCGCGACCCCGGACGGTTGGCGCCGTCGCGGGGTCAACTTGCTTTCCGGGTCGAGTCCCTCTCGACCCTTCCACAGTACATTACGTGTGCGGAATCCTGGTGTGACTACGTTTCTGCGGAATACGCGGATGGTAGGGCCGCTGCGATGGCGCTTCGCGTGGAGAGTCGGCAGGCAGAGGCGGGGGGGCCCTTAGCGGCGCCGTCCTTGGCCCGCGCCGGTTCATCTCAGACCGAAATCAACAAAAGGGCCAAGAAAATGCACGCGTGCATGTCTGCTGCACAAGGACGCATGATCTCAACGCGATCTTGTCGCACGGGACAACGGGGCCGGGTCGCGCCAGGGTCACGCGCAGACGGCGGTTCCGCGTTCGTTCCTGTTAATAAAAGAGACGGCAGGCCGTCCCTGCGGTTAGCGTGATGGATGCGTGATGATGGCCAAACCATCACTCACTTCGCGGCGGCGCGGACCATCGCCAGGATGCCGGCGCGGACGGCCTCAGGGAGTCGATCCCAGGCGTCGATGACGGCGGCCAGTTCGGGGTCGGCTGGTAGCACTCCGGTAGCATTTTCGGTAGCAGTTGAGGGACGTTTCGGGTCGGCTTGCGTCGCCCTCTGACGTGATGACGGGCTCGAATGCTCCGGAGTGGATGTAGCGAAACCCCTTGAAAATAGGGGGTTTTGTCGCTTCCTGTCGCGTCCAGTCGAGTACCGGCGGTGGGATTCGAACCCACACGGGGGTTCCCCCCCAGAGGATTTTAAGTCCTCAGCGTCTGCCATTCCGCCACGCCGGCCAGCGGCAGTTGCGAAGCCGCGTGAGGGATGAGGATACGGAGGATTGAGTGCCGGAAGCAATCCCGATGCGGTTGCGGGAGTGGGCGAGGTTGGCCAGGGCCATGCCGCAGGCGGTGTGGTTCGCACCGGCGCGTCGAGTCGGGAAGACGGAGCCGGACCACGGCATCGGCACGACCAGGAGGACACCCTCCCAAGTGCGGGGAAGCCGCCGGAGCACGACCGGGAAACCACGCGGCAGGCCGCCCTCCGATCGAGAGCGTCGGCACGGCAGGCCGGGCCCGATTCGAAGGCTCGTCGCGGGAAATCCTAGCCCTGCCCATGGATCCGCCATTTGGCGTATCCGCCGACGGGATTACCCGCCAGACGGCATACAAATTGCACTGCTCCGTGGCGGGGCGGATGGGCCAGCCTGGCCGGCCCCAGGAGAACCAAGACCATGAGCAACAGGAAGAGTCGGGAACAAACCAGTTCGCCGGTTAGCAGGGCACTGCGCGAGACGATCAGCGAACGGGGTCTGACGGCTTATGCGGCGGCCAAGCAGGCCGGTGTGTCGGTGGATGCAGTCCAGCGCTTCCTCAACCAGCAACGCGGATTGAATCTCACGACCGTAGACAAGCTAGCCGATGCGCTGGGCTTGACACTCTGCGAGAGCGATTCGCCGGCCGGCCCTGCTTGAGTGATTCGTCGAGTGGGACCACGCGATCCGACCAGGAGGCTAGGCATGGACGAGACCGCGGAGCTGCTCAACACCTGGGTGGAGACGGCCCGGGATTACGCGATCTTCCTGGTTGATCCCACGGGTCAGGTCGCCAGTTGGAATATGGGGGCGGAGCGGATCCTGGGCTACACGGAGGTCGAGATCCTGGGTCGGCCGCTGGCGATCTTCTTCACGCCAGAGGACCGCGCCGCGGGGATTCCCGAGCAGGAGCTGGCCCAGGCGGGGGCCCGTGGCCGTGCGAGTGACGATCGCTGGCACCTGCGCCAGGACGGGTCGCGGTTCTGGTGCAACGGGATGCTGATGGCGGTCCGCGATGCACAGGGCGCACTCCGTGGCTTCGTCAAGGTGATGCGCGACTTGACCGAGCGCAAGCAGATGGAGGACCAGCTTCGGGCGCGCGCCGAGGAACTCCAGGAGGCGGATCGCCGCAAGAACGAGTTTCTGGCCATGCTCGCGCACGAGCTGCGCAATCCCCTAGCTCCGCTCCTGACGGCCCTCCACGTCCTGAGGGGACACTGTCCCACCGAGAACCCGGTTGTCGAGCAGGCGCGCGGCATCATCGAGCGTCAGATCCTGAAGCTGAAACGGCTGATCGACGATCTTCTCGACGTGGCCCGCATGGAAATGAACCGGATCCCCATCCAGGTCGAGCCCGTGGACTTGACCATGATCACAGCCCGGGCCGCCGAGGATGTGCGTCCCCTAATCGGGGATCGCCGTCAGGAGCTAACGGTCACCACCGACCCGGGGCCGATCGCCCTGATGGCCGACTCGGTCCGGCTCGAACAGGCGATCGCGAACCTCTTGACCAATGCCGCCAAGTTCACCGACCCGGGCGGCCACATCTGGCTCACCACCCAGCGGCAGGGGGACCAGGCCGTGGTCCGCGTGCGGGACAACGGCATCGGGATCGCGCCGGAGCTGCTCGACCGCGCGTTCGACTTGTTCATCCAGGCCGCGCAGGGGCTGGACCGAGCCCGAGGCGGTCTGGGCATCGGCCTGACGCTGGCCCGCAGCCTGGTCCAGCTCCATGGGGGCACCATCGAGGCCCGGAGCGAGGGCGCGGGCCGAGGCAGCGAGTTCATCGTGCGGCTCCCGCTGGCCCCGACGGAGGCATCTCGACCGGCTCCAGCCCCTGCCCCGGGTGATGCCACCCCGGCCGGGGTGGCGGCGCGCGTGCTGATTGTCGACGATAACGCCGATGCAGCGCGGAGCCTGGGCCTGCTGCTGAAACAGACCGGCTACCAGGTCGAGCTGGCCCACGACGGCCCGACCGGATTGACGATGATCCGCACCCACCAGCCTGATGTGGTCGTCCTGGATATCGGCCTGCCGCTGATGGATGGGTATCAGGTCGCGCGCGCCGTGCGGAGCGAGACGGCCATCCCGCTGATCGCTCTGACCGGCTATGGTCCCGATGAGGGGACCAGCGCGCTGTTCGACCGTTACCTGGTCAAGCCGGTCGATCCCGGCGAGCTGGTAAAGATCCTCCGCGAACTGATCCCCGCCCCGACTCGCTCGTGACCGGGTCCCGACCCTTGTGCCTTTGGCCAACCGAGGGGGTGGGATTCGAACCCACGGACAGCTTGCACTGTCAACGGTTTTCAAGACCGATGCCGGATGGGCGCAGCCCCCTGAAAAACAAGGGGAAAACCTCACATCAGCCATCGCTTGCGCCTTCTGGTATCCACGACGCCTGTCAGACCGACCCGGATCTTGCCCAGATTGTCGCCGCCTGGGACCGGCTGCCCGCCGCCGTCAAGGCCGGTATCGTGGCGATGGTCCAGGCCGCCGCGAAGTGAGTGCATGGGAGGGAGCGGGGAAGCCGACCCCTTCCCTGACTTGTTACTCAAAACCCTTGAAACCCTCGAAACCCCCTCCGTGAACACACCCATGAGCGCCGAGCCATCTCCCAGGTTCCGCCGGGACCCTGAGCCCACCAGTCGGTGGCGCCCCACTCACCAAGCCCGCGCCGGCTTGGGCGTCTGGTGTGCGGGACGGAGCCAGAAGGATCGACTCGCCATCAAGGCGTGGAAGCGGAGTGCTCCCTTCGACGGCGGTGAGCTCGAGGCCTTCTCCTTGGCCGTGGCGGACCTGGTTCGCGCCTGGAGCCCGGTCCTGCCCTCGGGGACCCTCGTAACCGTTCCGCCCCAGGGTGCCAGTGCTCCCGGACCCTACGCTGCTCTCGCCCTGGGTCGAGCCGTGGCCGAGGCCCTCGGCTTACCTCTGGCCGAGGTCTTGACCAGGACGGACACCAAGCGCTGGCATGGGCCGCACGCCAGCTTGCGCCAGGCACCGTTTGCCTGCACTCTGCCTGAGCCGGCCCCTATACTGGTGATAGTCGTGGACGACCTGGTCACGAGCGGCGCGACGATGCGAAGATCGCTGGAGGCGATCCGGTCCGCAGGTACGGCCGCGTTCGGGTTCGGGTTCTCCGGAGTCTGACAGCCATGAGCCAACCTCAGCAGGGGGGTTCGGGGGGAGCGACCGCCCGGGGAATCCGGACGACTCGTCTCCTCGAACGCGCCCTACGCGAGCGCTGGCCCATCTCCCGGAAGATGCGCAAGCCCGTAATCGAGCGACTGTACGAGATCGTCCAGGACACCGGCTCCAGCCCGCGGGAAGTCACCAGCGCGGCCAGGGCGATCCTGTCGGCCAGCAAGCTCAACCTAGAGACCATCACGGCCGCGATCCGGGCGGAAGAGCACGAGGAGCTGATCGACCGCATCGACGAGCTGGAGCGGCGGGTGGAGCAGCAGAAGCCATGAGCCTGAAGACCCGGCTGGCGAAGCTCGAAGCTCGGATGGGGACGCGCCAGGTTATCGAAAGCGTGATGATCTACTATGGGCCGCACATCCTCCAGCACACGATCGAGCCGCCGGTGGGTGGCATGGTCACCATGCACGTCCCCTGTCCCCGTGGTGCCGACCCGAGGGCGCATCTCTCGCCGGAACAGGCCGAGTTGATCGGCCTTGCCCCGACGACGGCGGTTGCGGCCGCCAATAATCCACGAGACAGGGACCGGGACAACCGGCGATACCGGCCCGAGGTGGTGTGCATCGAGGCCGGCAGCCGTCCGAGGCTCCGTGTGGAGAATCCGCCATGAGCCTGAAGACGCGGATCGAGCGGTTGGAGGCGAAGCTGGGGACGGAGGACTCCCCGAAGCGGATACTCGTCGCTTTCGGCGAAGATGAGACGTGCCACGCGATCCACCGCCATGGCGATACGCTGCATCTCACGGTGCCCTGCCCCTACGGCGATGACTGGAGGGACCATCTCTCGCCAGAGCAGCGCGAGCTGATCGGACTGGCGGATTCGGTGGCCGCATACCATAGCTTCGACGACGGCCGCGACCCGGACCTTCCGCCCCTGTGGAGCCGCCCCGCCGAGCCCCTGGACGCCCCGCCATGAGGCGATCGCCCTCGGGGACGTCTCGTTCATCGGCCGCCCCTGGGACGCGCCAGGAGCGAGCGTAGGCGATCGCTGCGCGCTCTCGGCGCGCACGGCCCCCCAGAACCCCCTGAAGAGCGCGCAGGGCAACCCCAAGCCCCTTTGCGCATTTTATGGACCGGCGCGGCCATAATCGAGCGTGACGGGATGGTCTGGCGAGTCGCGACGATGGGAGCCGGCGCTGTGCGCCGCGATCGCCCTCGGGGACGACAGAACCCTACTCGGTCCGCTGGCCCGGCCGGTTCTGAGCCAACGCCTTCTCGATGCGATCCAACGAATCGGCGTGCTGTTTGTCCCGGGCCTTGAAGTCCGCCTTCAATTCCGCGAGCGACTGTTTCATGTCCGCCTTGAACTCCGCGAGCGATTCCTTCATCGCGTCGACGGAGGTCACGATCCGGCCCGCCTGGTAGGCGGCATAGCCGAATGACGTCGCTGCAAAGACGACGGCCGCCCCGATGATCTTCAGGGAGAGGTCGATCTTGCCGAGACGGACTTCGAACTGTTGGATTGTCGTTTTTTCTTCGGCGGTTGCCGGCATGGTCGTGCCTCCCCGGGTTCGGCCCACTGGGAACCATCCTCCCGATGGCATGTCGTCCCGTGTGCCTCTCTGCGCCTCCGTGCGCTCGCATGCGCCTCCGTGTACGCTGTCTCCAGTATGGGTCCAGCCTTGCCGCGCCGACAAGCCCCCGCCCTGCCCGATCGGCTCAAGTGGAGTGACCCGGTCTGCCGATAACCCTGGATCGGGACCGGCGGGTTGCAAACCGCCAGGCCCAACGCGGACCTGGTGTCATCTCTCCCCTGTGAGATGATGCCAGGCCCGGCCCGCCTTACAGGGGACACGTCATGTTCTGGTTCGAAGATCCGGCGCTGCAGGCCGCGATCGACCATCAACGCGCAAACCCGACTGATTGGGTCCCGAGGCCAGAGGATGTCGAGTTCGGCTTCCTCGCGTGGCTCTTGAGCCAATCGCAAGGCCCTTGGCCGAAGGTGGGGGATGATCCCGCCGCGCACTATCTCCGGTGCCGGATTGCGGCGCTGATCAACCAAATCCCCGGGTTGAGTGATCTTGAAGCATACGCCAACGCCCGGCTGCGCAAGCCGCTGGGGGATGCGATGGCCGACATCCGCGGGGAGCTGGCCGCCAGGCTGGGCTGTCGCTTCGAGGGTGTTGATCGGCTCATGGTGAGGGACGCCGCCGCCGTTCTCCTGCATGAGCCGGCCCCCGGCCCGGCCGAGGCGCCCTCGGAGGTCGAGCCCGCCGGACCGCCCGGCCGAAAACCCCCGCGCGGAAGCCTCGATGAACATGCTGTCATCGAGCTAAAGAAGAATCCGGCGCTAACCTTTGAGCAACTTGCCACCATTCTCGGCTGCAATGCCACGACGCTCCGGGATAGGAAAAAGTGTCCCCTGTTGGCTCAAGCCAAGGCGATGATTCGAGCCGAGCGCGACACGTTCCGAGGCGCGCCAACCTGGCGGGATCGTCAGCCCGATGACGATGAAGCGTAGGGGACATTTCGGGGACACTTCGGGGACACTCCCAAGAAAAATTCCTCCGAGAAAACAAGCCCGAAACGCGAATTCTCGGGGACACTTCGGCGACACTCGCCAATAGGGCAAAGGCCGCGCGTCGTGGCCTGAGTCTTTCGAGGGAGTGCCGAGTGTGAGCCGTCGTGTTGTTCGGCCGGAACCTATCCCGGACGATGACCCCGTCCGTTGGTTCGCCCGTCTCGAGCGCGCCGTGAGGGAGCAAGATTTCCCGCTGGCCGCCGTCGCGCGCGACCGGCTGTTTGACCTGGGTTGGCGGGTTGAGCATGACCCGCCGCAAACCCGCCAGGATGCCCGCCAGACGGCCCGAGGCCAAGGGGGAGACCATGTCTCCTAACCCCCGCCTCGATGGCCCCGTGAGCCTCATAGGCCGCCCTCCCGAGGCCGCCGAGTTGCCCGAGGGAGTGACCACGCTGGCCGCCGCGCTGCAGGACCTGGTCGCCATCCTGCCCGGCCTGAAGGCCGCCCTCGAACGCCAGGCCGCCCCGCCCGTGGATCGGATGACGCTCCGCCTCGATGAGCTCGAGGCCGCCCTCGGGGTATCCAGGAGGCTCATCCAGAAAGAGATCGCCGCCGGCCGATTCCCCCGGCCGATCAAGTGCGGCCGCACTTCGCTATGGTTGTTGGAGGCGATCCGGGAGCACCTGGCACAACAGGCCGCTGGTGGCCGGAGGGTGAGATGAGCAACCCCACCGCCGCCGACATCGCCAATTGGCTCCGTCTCGTCGTCCAGCCCGGTATGGTGATCGAGCTGCGAATCCTGGAGGTCGTGGACAACCCCAAGTATCCGCCGTTCACCATCTCCGGCTACTTCGATTTCAACCACCTGGACGAGCTGGCCCGGATCGCGCTGGAGTGGACCGGCAAGGCCGAAGGCGTCTACGTGACGATCAACCCCGTGGTGCCTGACCTCTTGGCCCGCGCGGCGAATCGGGTCAAGCGCAAGCCGAAGCAGACGACGACCGACGCGGAGATCCTGCGCCGGACCGGACTCGTGTTCGACGCGGACCCCAAGCGACCGGCCGGAGTGTCGGCCAACGCCTCGGAGAAGACGGAGGCCCACGAGCGAATCCTGAAACTGGTCCACGATCTGACCGTGCGCGGCTGGCCGGCCCCGATCCTGGCGGACTCGGGGAACGGCTACCACGCCAGGTACGCGATCGACCTGCTGAACGACGAGGGAGCCCGCGAGCTGGTCGAGCGCGTCCTGAAGGCCGCCGAGGCGCACTACTCCGATGACAAGGTGGCGATCGACACGTCATTGTCGAATGCCTCCCGGATCATCAAAGTGCACGGGACGAAAGCACGCAAGGGGGACGATACCTTCGCCCGGCCGCACCGATGGTCCAGGGTGCTGTCGGCCCCGGACCCGATCGAGGTTGTGCCGATCGAGCTGCTGGAGCGATTCGCCGCCGAGTGTCAGCCCGCCGCCCCCCAGCCTGACCCGAACGGCCAGCCTGGACACGGGCCGTTCACCGCGACCGCCGGCGCCAGCCCCGAGGCCCGCGCTCGGGCCTATGTGTTCGCGCCGGGCTTCCCCGCGTCGATCGCCGGCCAGCATGGGCATGACATCCTGTACCGCGTCGCCTGCGAGCTGGTCGACGGGTTCGGGCTCGACTACCACCAGGCCCTGCCGATATTCACGGCCTGGAACCAGGCCAAGGCCCGGCCGCCCGAGTCGGAGAAGCAGATCCAGCACAAGCTGGCCGACGCGATCCGGAACCATCCCGCGCCCTCGCTCAGCAGGCTCAACGCCCCGCTGCCCAGTGTGTGCCGCGGATCACCCTCGGGTAATGGTCAGGCCGCCCCCGGCCCGGCGCCCGCAGGGAAGCGGCGCGACGAGGCGAGCCGCCCCACCTTCGTCCTGGCGACGACCCGGGCGTCGGCTCTCCGCCCGGAGCCGGTCGAGTGCCTCGATGGGGGTCTCATCCCGAGGGGGAAGCTGGTCCTGCTGGCCGGCCTGGGCGGCGCCGGCAAGGGGATGCTCTGGGCCAACATCGTCGCCGACTTGACCCGGGGACGTCCGACCCTCGGCCTGAGCTACGAGCCGCCCGGACCGGTCGAGGTCCTGCTGGTCGGCTGTGAGGACGGCTATCAAGACACGGTGATCCCGCG
>JAJPJC010000523.1 GCA_021324445.1 Isosphaeraceae bacterium | reverse complement strand
GAGCGCGATGTCGCGCCGCCACGCCGCCGCGAGCACTTCGGACTCGCCGGGGACCCGCGCGGCGAGGCGGGTGAGCCGGGCGCTCGCCCGGGTGACCGCGCCCGTCGCGAACAACTGATGCTCGATCGCCCGGAGTTGCCGGGCAATCCCGTGGATCGCGTGCAGGGTCAACATCGGCGCGGCGGCCGACGGCAGCGCCCTCGGCTCCATGGCCTCCACGCTCGGCGAGATACGGTTCATCGGCCTTCGCATCGGAGTCTTCCCCGGGTGTCTGATCGAGCGGAGCGGCCCATCCTCACCGAGATCCTGATGCCGACGGAGCAGCAGGACTCCTCCATTCATTATGCATCCTCATTCGCCGGTCGGTCGCGAGCCACCCCAAAGACGCGGGTACCTCGGCCCCGTCGGACGGAGACTCGGGATCCTCTGGCAGCATGGCCGCGCAACCGTTAGAGTCAGCGGAGTGGGGACATCTGTCCAAGCTTCCTGGCGATCGACCGGAGGGGCGTGGCGATGCGAGCGAAGTCCCTGGCCGTGGGCATATCGGCTGGCTGGCCGTGATCGCGGCCTGGGGGACGTCTCGGGGCCAGGAGCCGAAGGCGACCGGCGCCCCGAAGCCGGCGACCTCTCGGCCCGGGGCCGGCCCGGCCGGAGTCCCCAGGGCGGTCGACGAGCTGGTCGAGCAACTGCGGCGCTATCCCGTGCGCCCCGCGGCGTCCGCCGGACAGATCGGGCTGTTACTGATCGACGCGGCGGGAGGGGAGGCGACCCGGAGCGCCAATGAGCCGGACCCCTGGCTCGATCATTGCGGCTCGCCGGCCTGGTCGCACGATGGCAAGCGAATCCTCTTCGAGGCGGCGACGGCGGGCCGGAGCGGGGCCTTCCCCCTGCCCATCTCGCGGCTCAAGGCGCTCGAGGTGACCGAGGGTCGACTGGCGGTCCGGGACCTGGGGCCCGGCGGTTGCCCGGAAGTCTCGCCGTCGGACGATCGCGTCGTCTTCCTGCTCAATCGGGGCTCGCAGGCGGCCGCCCAGCAGGGCGTCTGGCTCATGAGGGCCGACGGCTCCGATCGCCGGCTCCTGGGCGGCCTCGGGAGGCCGAAATGGTCGCCGGGCGGCAACCAGTTCCTGATCATCAACCTCAACAACCGCAGCGGCCCGATGGTGATGGACGCCAATCCCGAGAAGAGCGGCGTCATCCAGTGGCCCGACCAGAGGATCTTCTCGGACCCGAGTTGGGCCGATGCCGGGACGATCGTGGCCGTCGTCGGCACCGAGGCCGGCGACACCATCGCCCTGGTCGACGTCACCGACCCCGACCAGGCGCGCGTGAAGGAGATCCTGTGGAAGCGGGAGCGAGGGCCCGACGTTGCCCCCTCGCATCCGGTCTACTCGCCCGCCACCCGGCGCTGCATCTTCGCGGGCAGCGCGGAGGGGAAGGGCCTGGCGCTGTACACCTTCGAACACGGCCGGCCGGACCCGCCCAGGCGGCTGGAGCGGGAGGGATTCGACCGGATCCTCCAGGACCTCGCCCTCTCCCCGGACGGCCGCTACTTGCTATTCGCCAGCGACCGGAGGCCCGCCCGCCCGCACCGGCCCTCAGTCGACGCGCCGGCCCTCTCCGGCATCACCATCGATGGGGACCTCAAGGACTGGCCCGCGGCGATGCCGCGATATCCCATCCGCAACATGCACGCCTTCCCGACCTCCACCGGCGCGGGCCCGCGCCAGCACGCCTTCCTCTCGACCAGCCCCGACCTCAGCGCCGCCTTCTCGGTGGGATATGACCCCAAGGAGGAGCTCATCTACCTCGCGGTGATCGTCCGCGATCATCGGCTCGTCGTGGGCCATACCAGCCCCTGGGATACCGACGCGGTGGAGGTCTACGTCGACGGTCTGCGCTCCGAGACCGCCCGCGAGTTCCCGCAGGATCCCAACTGGGGGGAGAACCTCGGCGCCGGAGAAGCCCCCGCCCTGCAATACATCGGCCTGCCGGAGAAGAAGGGGCCGGTCTACGGGGTTCGCAAGTCGGCGGGGCGGGAGCGGAGCGAGGAAGACAACCCGATCCTGTCGCTGGGCGATATCAAGAAGACCCGGACCCGGATGGCGTTCCGCCGAGAGGGCGAGGTTACCATCTACGAGTGGGCGATCCAGGTGTTCGACCACTATCCCGACAGATCGACCAGGGTCGTCCCGGGCATGGCGATCGGCTTCGACGTGGCCGTGGCCGACAAGGTCAAACCGGCGCAGACTCCTCAAGCGGCCAACGATCCCGAGGAGGACTGGCAGGCCTGGGTGTGCTGGGGACCCCCGTGGCGGACGCTCAAGCATTTCGATGCCGGCAGCCTGGGGGAGATCGCGCTGGGCCGAGCCCCGAGCCCGTGATCCCACGGCTTCCTCCGGCCCCCACCCGTCCTCGACCCGGGCATCCGGTATTAACGCCGTGAGCGGCTCCCCGCCCGGCCCGCATTGTGCGGCAACAGAATTGCGTTAGGATTCGTTAATGACCGGCGAATCCACCGGCCGCCCATCCAAGGCATCAAGGCGGCCAGCATGCTCTGGCCGCGGCGGTGAAGGGATCGAACGATGAAGCGACGGATCTGCCCGAAACTCGAGATCCTGGAGGGCCGCAGCCTGCTCTCGGGCCTGGTCGCGAGCCTCACGACCAACCAATCGGTGTATCAACCCGGGCAGCCCATCGTCATGACCTTCCAGGAGACGAACGCATCCAGCCAGGCGGTCGACGTCGACAACGGACCGAGCATCGATGGCTTCATGGTCTCGCATGATGGAGATGTCGTCTGGCGGTCGAATGCGGGGATCAACCCCATGTTCATTGTCCGGGAGACCTTGCAGCCGGGCCAATCATTGACCCTGACGGCGACCTGGGACGGGATTCCGACCGGCGGCACGGCGGCCGTCCCGGGTCAGTATCTGATCGCCAACCAGTTGAACCCCCTGGCCGCGACGGCCACGGTGACGATCTCCGGCCCCGGGTCGACTCCATCATCTCCCAG
>JAJPJC010000506.1 GCA_021324445.1 Isosphaeraceae bacterium | reverse complement strand
GTCTCTCATTCGGCTACCCTCCAGCAGGACTCTCGCTGTCCGTTATCCGAAGCATAGCCCGCAGATGTGAAAATTCGATGAAATGACGGTTAGAAGACTCTCGACGACGCGGCCGGGTTCCTGGGCCGGTCTGGCGCCGTCATTCGTGCGGCCGATCGCCCGCGGCCGGCGGGCGCGGCGTGCCGGCCGTTCACCCCCGACGCACAGGAAGGTTTTCCCTAAGAGTTAACACAATCTTAGCAAATGGGCGGGCGGTTTGATGTATAGATGAGAGGAGCCTCGGTCGGAAGGGACTGCCTCCCTGATCGGGTGCGTCCCCGGCGGCCGCCGGTATCCAGGCGGTCGGAGGCTGCCGGGCATTACAGCGTCTGGAGTCCTTCCTGTGCTCCCCTGGCTCGTCCGCTGTCGTTCTCGTCTTCTCGCCCTTGAGAATCAGGCGATCTTTCGCGCCATTGTTCTTGCGGTCGTTTTCCTCGCGTTTGCAATCCGTCTCTATCGACTCGGGGCGGTCGGTATCGAGTATGACGAAGCGTTCAGCATCCGGACCGCCGCGGGGTCCCTCCAGCAGATTCTCTTCACGGTTGCGACCTACGAACCCCATCCACCGCTCTACTACTCCTTTCTCCACTTCTGGTATCCGATCGCTGGCGCGACCGAATTCGCCCTTCGCTTTCCGACCGTTGCCGCCAATGTTGTTACGATCGTGCTCCTCATCAAGATCGCGGATCTCCTTGAGTGGCGGGAGGCCGGTCTGATCGGGGCATTCTTGCTCGCCCTGAATCCCTATCAGGTCTGGTATGCCCAGGAGGCCCGGATGTACACACCGGTGGCCTGTTTCGGGGCAGGTGCCGTCTACGGAGCCCTGCGGATCCTGCGTCGCGGGAACCGGCGGGACCTGGCGATCCAGGCCATCTTTACGATCCTGGCCCTCTACAGCCACTATTACGCGATCTTCCTCGTTGTGTTCCTGAACCTGCAGGCCGGGGCCTGGATGCTGATGGATCGGGGCGCGCGCCGCCGCGTGCGGCGCTGGCTGGAGGCCCAGGCGGTCACTGCGGCATGCTACATTCCGTGGCTGGCCTATGCGAACCGCATCAGCCTGTACTACACCCGTCCGCCGGTCAGCCTCTCCGACATGGCCGGCATCGCGGCGGAGGCCCTCCGGGATTTCAGCGTGGGGACCAGCCTTCCGATGTCGCTGGCCGTCCCCTGCTCGCTGGCCTTTCTGGCGGTTCTTGTCATCGGCATCTGGGCGGCCTGGCATCCCCCGGGCCGTAAACAGTCGTGGCGCGGGCTCGGGGTCGCGGCGGGCTATCTCCTGCACGCGCCATTCCTGGGCGCGGTGGTTTCGATTGTGCGCTCGATGTACCAACCCCGGTACTTCCTGGTCGGCGCCCCGGCCTTCTTTCTGGTGCTCGGCCTGGGGCTCGCGCGCCTCCGCCGCTGGAGCCGGCCGGCCGGCGCGGCCGTGGGCGCAATCGTGATCGCCAGTCAACTCGCGTCGCTGGCCGGCTACTTCACCGATCCGCGCTACGACAAGAGCGAGGTCGGGCGAGCGATCATGGAGGTGGGAAAGCATGCCGTGCCAGGTGACGCGGTTATCCTCGCGGGCTGGAGCCAGAAGGATGAGTTCTGGTATTACCACGATTTGCGCGGTATCGAACCCGCTCCCGGGTATGTCCTCCCGCTGAGCGGTCCGCGCGGCTGGAGCCTGACGTTGCCCGCGATCGATCAGATCATGCGGCAGCACCGCGGGGCGTGGCTTCTTACCTACAGCGTACTCGAGGTGGACGGGCGGCACCTGATCGAGACCTACCTGGCCCGGAACTACTACCAGGTCATCGCACAGCGGGTCATCAACAATTACCTCTTCTACTACACTGCCGCACCGCCGACCGCGCCGCACGTTGTGCGTCTGGAGGATTCCTGCAACGGTGAGGTCATGCTCGAGGATTTCGAGTATCACGCCGTCGCGGCACGGGCGGGAGAGGTGCTGCCCCTTGCTCTGCGCTGGCGCGCACTCGCCCGAACACCGCGCGACTACGTGGTCTCCTGGCGGCTCCGGGATTCCGAGGGACACGTGGTTCTCCAGCGCGACTCGCCGCCTGCCTCTGGCTTCGCCCCGACTTCCGACTGGCAGCCCGGTCAGGAGGTGGTCGATCGCTATGGTATGCTTCTCCCGGCGTATCTGCCGCCGGGCCGCTACACCCTCGAGATCGTCGTGTTCGACCGCACGTCCGGGGCGGTGTGCACCTTCGAGCACGACGGCCAGCCCGTTCCCGGCACGGCGCTGTCTCTTGCTGGGGTCACGGTGCTCGATGGCCCGCCGGCTCCGGCAATCGACGACCCACGGCCGGACTACCCGCTGGATCTCGCGCTCGGCTCCCTTGCGCTCGTAGGGTACGATCTCGATCCGGGACCCTATCACCCCGGCGACCAGGTCGCGCTCCGCTTGTACTGGCGCGTCCCGCATCCCGTCCCGGGCGATGTCACGGTGACGGCCCGTCTGCTCGATGAACAGGGAAAGGTACTCAACGACCTGACCGAACCACTCGGCTCGGCGGCCTTCCCGACCAGTCGATGGCAGAGCGGGCGCGCGCTCGCGACCTACGTAGACCTGCCGATCCCGGCGCGGTCGCCGTCCGGCACGTACCAGATTGCCTTGGAACTAAAAGGCGGCGGCATATCCGACCGTCGTGTTGACATCAGTTCGCCCGTGGCCGTGGTGGGCCGCCCGCACGATTTCACCGTTCCCCCGGTGCCTCACCCGCTCCGGGCGACCTTTGGCGGAGCAATCGATCTCCTCGGCTATGGCATCCAGCCTGAGGCGACTGGCACGCTCGCTCCGGGGGGACAGATCGAGCTGACCCTCTTCTGGCGCGCCGTGGCGGTGATCAATGAGGACTACAAGGTCTTCACGCACCTCGTCGGACCCGACGGCAAGATTTACGGCCAGGATGACTCGGTCCCCCTCGATGGCGCGGCCCCGACAACGAGTTGGATCCCTGGCGAAGTCGTTCGGGATCGCTACACCCTCTCTATCCCACCCAGCGCGCCGGCAGGGCGCTATACGCTCACGATCGGTTTCTATGAGCCGCTGAGCGGCCGGCGTCTGCCGCTCGTGGGCCGCCACGCCGATAGTCTCGCGATCGCCTCGCTGAAGGTCGTTGGGTGAGGGTGTGCCGGTGCGAGCGCGACAGTACGGTGGGTCGTCTATAGAGCAAACGATTGCCGTCTCGGCCGCAGCCGGCCCGCAGGGGACGGTACCCGCGCGCGTCTGGCCTGTGTGGCCGGCCATTGCGCTGGTCGCCGCCTATCTGCTGATCGCCTCGGCGTATGCCCTGGTCGTGCCGGCCTGGGAGGCGCCGGACGAGCCAGCCCACTTCGCCTACGTGCGGGAGATCGCTACTGCCCATACCCTGCCGGTTGATCATCCCGGCGCGCTGGGAGAGGAGCACCAGCCTCCGCTCTACTACCTGATCACCGCGGTGATCACTCTCCCGGCCGATCTAAGAGCGCCGGCGGGGGCCTTCCATGGTAATCCCCGCTTCATCTGGGCTGGCCAGGGAGGAACGGAGGTCAATGCGGCCCTCCATCCGACCGATGAGACGTTCCCCTTCCGCGGACAGGCACTCGGGCTCCGCCTCGCACGGGAGGGATCGGTGCTGATGGGCGCTGGGACGGTCATCTTCATCATGCTGATCGGATGGGAGATCTTCCCGACCAGTCCATGGATTGGCCTCCTGGCCGGCATCCTCGCGGCGTTCAATCCGCAGTTCCTGTTCATTGCTGGCTCGGTCAATAATGACAATCTCGTTACCCTCCTTGCGACCGGCGCCTCCTGGCAGATGATCCGCCTGCTCCGTCGGCCGGAAAGGATGCGATCGTGGGGGGCGGTGGGGCTGTGGATTGGTGGCATCGTGCTGACGAAGCTCACGGGCCTATGGACCGGCCTAGTAGCTGGTTTCCTTCTCTTGGGGATCGCCTGGTCGCGGCGGTCACCTGCTCTCTTGGTGCGCGGGGCCGGTGCCCTGCTGGCGACGGTGGGACCGGCGGTTCTGCTGTGGTCCGGGCGGAATCTGCTCCTGTACCATGATCCAATCGGCTGGATGATGGATCCCCAGCACCTCCGGGCTGGTCCCCTGACCGGGGCCGAGCTTGTTGAGATGCTCCGGACGCAGTTCCGGTCCTTCTGGGGGCTCTTCGGATGGATGGACGTCCCGGCGCCGCGCTGGTTCGACACGGCTGTCACCGCGATCACGGCGCTCGGCGCGGCGGGCCTCGGCGTGTTCGCGGCGCGCGGCGGCATCGGTCGGCTCACGCGCGGCCAGCGGTCGGCTCTCGGCCTCCTCGCGCTGGGCGCGCTGACCGGCGAGGCTGGCATTCTCGGCACAGTGGTGCGGGGGTGCAATGCGACGTGTTACCAAGGTCGACTGCTCTTCCCGACGCTTGGCGCGCTGACCCTCTTCCTTGCCCTTGGACTGGTCGGTCTGCTCCCTCGGCGTGCCGCACCGGTTCCAGTTGGCGTGCTTGGCCTGGCTTTACCGAGTGTCGCGCTGTATCTGCTCGCCGCGGTGATCCGCCCGGCCTACTCGATCGTTCCCCTTCCCGAGTGGCGTCTCTGGCTGGCGCCGGAGCGGACCGCTGTGACTTTCGGCCAGATGTTCCGTCTCGAAAGCGATCAGGCAGAACTGACCCCTGACGGGCACCAGCTCGTGGTGCGGCTTCTCTGGCGCGCGGACCGGCATCCCGATTTCGACTATTCGGTGGCCGTCCACCTCATCGACGCGAATGGCGTCCTGCGGGCGCAGAAGGATCAGGCCCCCGGTGCCGACCGTGGTTACCCGCCGACGAGCTGGTTCGCGGGCGACCTCGTCGCCGATGAACACCGGATCGCCCTGCCCCCCGATCTGCCGGATGGTGAGTATCGACTCCGGATCAGCGTGTACAACTGGCAGAACAGCCGGGTTCTGCCGAGTGCGGGAGGCGGGGCATCGCCGAACGGGACGGCGATCCTTGGAACGGTGCTCCGGCGGCAGGGCGGCCGCTGGCAGATTGTCGAATCGCATGGCTGATCGGTCCGGGAATAGAGTCTGGGAATAGATGCATCCCGGATCCGGGCATCCGTTGGTGGCTCGCCGCCGCGGCGTTCGGCGTTCCTGTCAGCGCTGGCCGTTCCCCGTGACCTGGAAACGGCGCGCCCGGCCCGTGCGGGTGGCGTCGTCTCGCCGGCGACCAGGCCGGGCGCGGGGATCCGCTCCTGACGGTGCTGACCTCAGCGGAGCGGGTCAAGGGAACGACCGAGCGGGAAGAATGGGTCAGGCCGGCGGGACGGAAAGCGGCGCCAGCGGGGCTGGAACGGTTGATCCGTCCCCGGCGTGGCCGCGGGCGCAGGCGTCGTCCGGCTGATGCTGAACCCCTGCCCATCGCTGGTCAGAGCCGACGGCGTGGCGATCGCGTTGCCCCGGCTGTCGATCATCGTGACCGGGTGGGCGCCGGCTTGGGCGATCGTCAGGGTCTTGCCGTCCTTCACCGTTGTCCCGCCGCTGAACTGGACCGTCCCGAAGTTATCCAGTGGGAGGACCGTGCGCCCGGCGCTCGGTGCTTCCTCGATCCACTCGGCTGATGAATGGGACGAAGCGTACTGCACGGTCGTCTGGTAGCTCTGACCGGTAGTATTGTTCTTAAAGGAGATCAGCCACTGGTCGGTTCCCTGCTCGGAGATCGAGACGGTCACCGAGTCGCCGGGGTTGACCGTCAAGGAGATCGGATGGGAGGGACGCGGCAGTAGCTCGATCCAGGCATCGTAGCGCACCCGCCCGGAGGAGATCACCGTCTCTTCCGTGCCGGCCTGGATCAGGTCCCGGCTGCGCACCCCGCCAATACCAACCCAGGTCGATCCGCTCGCGACGCCGCGTCCGTTCAGGGGAGCGCCGCCCTGGGAGCGCGGCACGATCCAGGTTCCGCTGACGGCGGTAAAGGT
>JAJPJC010000275.1 GCA_021324445.1 Isosphaeraceae bacterium | reverse complement strand
GACCTCGCACCAGGCCGACGCGCGGCCCAATCATCCGGTCCGGGTCATCCTGGTGAAGGCCGAGCCGCACCAGAAGACCGGCGGGCGCAAGGGGGGGACGGCCGGTTTCCCCAGCGATGGCATCCTGCGGATCGCCACCAACCTGCTGGACGTGCCGGCCGAGATTGTTGTTCTTGCCGAATACGATGCCGCCAGCGTCCTTGATCGCGATGACAAACTCGGCGTCTTCGTTCGGAGTGAAGCGTCCCAGGATTCCCATGCCGAGTGTCGTGCGCAGCCCACGCGTTGCGTAGCTGTCCTTGACCCCCAACGGGACGCCAAGGAGGGGGGCGGTGGAACCGGCGGCGCGCGCCTTGTCCGCATCCCTGGCCGCAGTCAGCACAGCGGATTCATCGATCGTAATGAAGGAGTTCAGATCCGAATACCTGCGAGCGCGGTGCAGGAGCGCCGCTGAATAGGATTCTGAGGTGATGTCGCCATTACGGATGAAGGCAGCGGCTGCGACAACGCCAAGGTCCGCTAGCTCGTGTGCTTCCGACTCCGACGTCGACGCCGCGCTGGCGGATGCTTGCTCATTTCGCATGAGAGCCTCCCTTGAATCGGGAGCAGGTGGTGTCGAGTTGAACGAGTCTTAGGCCCGTGCCATGATCGCCTGAACGAGCCGGACTCGGCCTTCCCGCAGGTCTCGCCCGAGGTTCGCAGCCATGTCGGCGAACTGCGGTCCCATGACGATGTGCAGGCCGAGCGGCGCTGGTTTCGCCTCGCGCCTGGCCTGCATCTCTGCCGCCCACGCCCGACCTGCGTCTGTCTTATCGGCCCATGACACCTCCGCGAATCCTGCCCTTACGAGGGCCTCGCGCATCGCCTCGGGCGTCAGGAGGAAGTTGGTCTCCGGCCCCCGCGCCCAGGGCACGGGGAAGGTCGGCGGGCCGCCGTGGCCGGCGACGACATCGTAGATGGCCAGGCATCCGTCCGGCCTGAGCACGCGGCGCACGCTCGCGTAGAACCCCGCCCGGTCGGCGATGTTCATCGCGACGTGCTGCGTCCAGGCGTGATCGAAGCTCTGATCGGCGAAGGGCAGATCGAGGGCGTCCGCATGGCGGAAGGTCACCATGTCCGACAACCCGGCCCGTTCCGTGAGCATCCGGGCGGCGTCGACGAACGGACGACTCAGGTCGATCCCCGTGACCTGGCATGCATAGGTCGCGGCCAGGAACCGGGCTGGGCCACCGAGGCCGCAGCCGACGTCGAGCACGTTCGCGCCTGCGTCAATTCCCAGCGACTCGGCGAGTTCCCTGGTGGCGCCGAGGCCGCCGACGTGGAATTGATCGAGCGGCACCAGATCCGCCCAACCGAGGCTCCGGTCCCCGAGGCCCGCTCGCCACAGCGCCTCGTCGATGCGGGCCAGAAGGGGCTCGGTCCCGTAGTGCCCCTTGATCTCATCCGGCTCCATGGCCACCGCTTCCTCGTGATTCCTGTGGCCCCTCCTCCGAGGCTCGGTGGCCGACCGGAGGCGATGGAAGTCATCGGGATTCCCTCGTCTTCTGGTCCATGCGGTTGCATCGGCCTGAACGCCGAGTCCCTCTCACTCGAAGGCCTTGTGATGCTTGGTGATGAACTCTTCGAGCGTCATCGGCGGCCGTCCTCCGATCTTCTCGACGAGGTCATTCGTGCCCGCGAAGAGTCCGTTCTGGTGATCGATGGCGACCTGCCGCAGATGCTGGATCAGGAACGAGTCGCCGGTGCGTCGCTCCTGCGGCTGCTCGAACTCGCCGTACAGGGCCTTGGCGGAATGCCCGGCGGGCGGCGTCTCGGTGCCGGAGGCCATCATCTGCAGCATCGTCTCAAAGCTCACCTGCTTGTACTCGACGTCTTTCCCCAACACCCTGCTAAGGACCTGCGCGATCTCCTGATACGTGAATTCGACAGGGCCGTAAAGTGGATAGATCTTTCCGCGGTGCGGCGCCGGGTCTTCGAGGATGCCGACGATCACGCGCGCCTGGTCCTCGGCGACGATGGGCGCGTGGCGGCCGGTACCGAACGGCACGTGGAGCAGCCCGGCGCGGATCATCGGGGCCAGGTACAGAAGCCACTCAGCGAAGTACGTCGGCCGGATGTGGGCGACGGTCACGCCGGACCAGTCGAAGACGCGCTCGGCCAGCCAATGATCGGTCGCGGCATGGCTCTTCGCGTCCTCCCGCGCCGAGATCTGTGACATGTTCACGATGCCATCGACGGTGGCCTCCTTCGCGGCCTGTGCGAACTGGGCCGTTGCTTGGACGATGCCCGGCCGGATGGGGTAGCAGAAATAGGCCCGCTGCACGCCCCTCAGCGCGGCGCGCATTTCGCCGAAGTCGAGCAGGTCGCCGAAGACGACCTCGACGCCACGCTCCTGTAGCCGCTTCGACCGCTCGTCTTGACGGTGGGCGAGCGCACGCACGCGATGGCCACGAGAAAGTAATTCCTCGACCGTCGCGCCGCCAGTGTCCCCCGTCGCGCCGGTGACCAAGACCTTGCCCTGGATCATCTGGGGCCTCCGTGAGCGATAGTTTAGATGTTGACCGACATCCAAATGGTAACGAGTATAATTTGGATGTCAACCGCAATCCGAGAATCGCAGCCCGAGGAGCCACGCCATGAGGAAATCGAGGGAGGAGGCGGCGCAGACCCGCAGGCGGATCGTCGAGGCGGCCTCGTGCGAGTTCCGCAAGAACGGGATCGTCGCGACTGGGCTCAACGACCTGATGAAGGCTGCCGGCCTAACGCACGGCGGCTTCTACAAGCACTTCGCCTCGAAGGACCAGCTCGTCGCGGAGGCCACCACCGCGGCTCTCGACGCTCTGCTCGAAGGGATGGCTGATCACCCGACCATGGGCGCCGCCGTGGCGGCGTACCTCTCGACACGCCACCGGGACAACCCGGCTTCCGGCTGCCCGCTCGCAGCGATCGGCAGCGAGCTCTCCCGTTCCGACAGAAAGGCGCGCGAGGCGGCGACGGCGGGCTTGGTGAGACTGGTGGACATCCTCGCGGGGAAGGCCGGCACCGCAGAGGCCCGGCGCCGAGCTCTGGTCGCGGCCGCGACGATGATCGGCGCGGTGACGCTGTCGCGCATGGTGACCGATCCGGAGCTGTCGGCGGAGATCCTCCGGGAGGCCGAGAAGAGCCTGATGGCAGCGCGATCGTGAAAGTCGATCGGGCGCGATCATCTGCCGGGGGGCCGCGAAACGAGGGGCCATCAGGACGTGCCAGGGCCCGGAGCGTTGCGCGCTCCGGTCGGATCGGCCGAAGCATCCGGGAAGCAACTTCTCGGCTCAATGGCATCTGTACGCTCGTTGTCCACAACTCGTGAAAGGTTAACCGGGGGAGCGGACAGAACGATCCTGGCGCGTCTCGATTCCGCCAGAATTCCGCCAGCACTGGCCATGAGACCGCCCTCTGGTTACCATGTGGATCCCACAGGTGTCACGCGGATCGGGCCGAGAAATGGAGGACTTACGCGGAATTGCCCTTCGACTGCCCTGAAGGTGCCACCCACGCCCGGCAGGTTCAGGTCCTCGTGGGGTTGATCACTCCGTGGAGATTCAAGTCCTCTCTCCGGCGCCACTTACGTCGGTTCCTCTCGAAAACCACCCGACCAGGTTGAAACCAATCTGAAACAGGGTGGGTTTCGCGTTGACCTGGGATTGGGACGTCAAGAATCCCACCCCCCCGGGTCCCGGAATCGATGGTGCCATCCTTGACAAGTTCGATCCCCTATCGGGCAAAGCCAGGATCCTCTTCCGCAACGCGGACGGCAATCCAACAAGACGGAGTGAACTGCCCTCTGAAACTGGTCGCGCCAGGGACGAGTTGATTGGGACCCGCACGGTCACGAGCCATACCTTGCACCCAATCATAATTGCTCGAGAGCGTCGGGATCGAGGACCCCAACGAGGAGGTCTGGGTTTCATGCTGAGGTCATCCGGTGGCGGGGTCGGTGTTCCCGCTAGGGTCCGGCTGCGAGGGGTGTCGTTGGTCCTGAGCCTGGGTCTGCTGAATCTGGGCGGCCTGGACCCCGCGCCAGTCGTCGCGCAGGAGCCAGAGCGGGGAAGCGCCGCCACTGGGCCCGGGGGTACCGGCGGGGCCAGGGTCCGGACGAGCGGCGTGGACGCCGCCGGCGATGGGGCGAATGCCTTCGAGCCCGATGGTCAAGGCGGCAGCAGCCGGTCCGATTCCCGCGAGCAGTCTTCGTTCTGGATGGACCGAGCCTGGGGCCCGGTCGTGACTGTGACGCTCGTGATCGCCGCGATGTCGTTCTATCTGATCGCGTTGATCATCTGGATGGCTTTGCACTTCCGGGCATCGATCGCGGTCCCGCGCGAGCTGGTGCAGGAGGTCCAGGGCCTCCTGGAACAGGCGAAGTACCACGAGGCCTACCACCGCTTGGTGGAGGATTCGGCGTTCCTGGCGCGGGTGCTGGCCGCTGGCGTCCGCAAGCTCCCATCGGGGTTGGCCTCTGCGCAGCGAGCCATGGAACTGGCCAATGAGGACGTCACCATGCAGATGGAGCACCGCACGACCTACCTGGCCACAGTCGGGACGCTCGGGCCGATGATCGGGTTGGTGGGGACGGTCTACGGGATGATCATGGCCTTCCGTGTCATCGCGGTCGAGGGGGCCACGCCCCAGGCCAGCCAGCTCGCAGCGGGGATCGCGACGGCGCTGTACGCCACCCTCGAAGGGATCGCGCTGTCGATCCCGGCGATCTACTTCTACGCCGTGTTCCGCAACCGCATCGCGCGGCTGTCGCTGGAGGTGGGTTTGACTGCCGAGCCTCTCCTCGAGCAGTTTGCAACGGGCGTGCGCGTGCCCGTAGTGGGCCCCGGGCCGCGGCCGGCCCCGCCGCCCTCGCCCCCGACTCACGCCCATCCCTTCGCCGTCAGCGCCGCCCTGGCAGCCGCCGCAACGGCCCATTCCTTGCCTGCGTCCCTCCCCCCGGGGGAACCATCGCCATCTGTCGACTAATCAGGTCAATACATGAGTCCACCCCGTGGCCCAACCCGTGCTCGATCGTCACGGACCACCGGCCACGGGGATCCTGCACGAGGTCGTCATGCCGCGCCGCAGTCGAATGGCGTCTCCCGCGGTGGCCACCCCGAACCTGACGCCGTTGTTGGACGTGGTGCTGCAGCTCATCACGTTCTTCATGATGCTGGTGCATTTCGGGACGAGGCTCGAGGGTTCGACCAAGGCGGTACGGCTGCCGGTGGCGCCGGCGGCATTACCCGGCTCGGACCTGACGTTCGACCGTCTGGCGGTGGTACTGGACGCCCGGGGCCGGCTGCGCGTCGACGGCCCAGCACTGGACGAGGCGGCCGCGGCACTGTGGTGGGCCGAGCAGGCCCAAGCGCGGCGGGCGGGGCTGGAGACGTTAGGAGACCCTGGTGCGGCCGCCGATGACCTGCCGACGGTGGTCATCCTCCGGGCCGATCGGGCCGCCTCGTATGGCGCGGTCCGCCGCACCCTGGCGGCCGCTCAGGATCAGGGCTTCGCCCACTTCAGCCTGGTGGTCTTGCGGAGGGACGCGCGATGAGCACGGGGGCCGGTCTGGGGATGGGTCTGAGCTTGTCCGGCCCGGCGGCGGAGCCGACGACCGCCCGGAACACGGCGATCGACCCCGCGGCGCCTCGGTCGCGCCGCTTCCGGCCCACGAGCCCTGAGGAGATCGCCTTCCCGGTGGCGCCCATGCTCGACATGGCGTTCCAGCTCCTGGCCTTCTTCATCCTCACCTTCAAGGCCCCCTCGGCCGAGACCCACCTGGACCTCGACCTGCCCACGACGCCGGCCGCCCTGCCCGCCGCGCAGGAGAGGAGGGCCCTCTCCCCCCCGGCGCGCCGGGTCGACACCGACTTGGAAAACGACCTGGTGGTCCGCGCCGAGGCCGACGATCTGGGCGACCTCAAGATCCTTCGTTTGGGAGAGGGCGCCCTGCCCGATCTGCTCACGCTCGGAGGGCGCCTCCACCGCTACATCCAACTTCTGGAAGGCCGACCCCTCCGCGTCCGCCTGGTCGCCGACGATCGACTGCGCTACGAACTGGTCGCCCAGATCATCGCCACCTGCTCCGCGGCCGGGGTCGCCACCATCCGCCTCGCCCCGGCCGGCGCGACACCCGAACTCCCGGCGCCGAAGAGCCGCCGATGACCCCAAACCAGGCTCACCGACTCAAGTCCCGCGCAGGGAAGACCGATAACCAACGATGAGTGGGGCTCTTGCGCGGCAGTCCGGCGGCTGGTTCCCTGGATGCGGTTCCGGGGTTGACAGTCGCGGCGGTTCGGATAGAGTCGCCCGCAGTTCATGTCTGTCCCCGATCGCGGCCCATCCCGATTCGTCCTCCTCGACCAGGAAAGCCGCCATGGGATCACTCCATCGTCCCGTTCTGGTCGACGAGGTCGTGACCGCGCTGGCGCCGCGCGCCGGCGCGATCATCGTGGATGGGACTGTCGGCGGCGGCGGGCACGCCGCGGCCCTGTCGCGACGCGTCGGACCGAGTGGGCGGGTGATCGGGTTGGACAGGGACCCTGCGATGCTGGTCCTGGCCCGGGAGCGGCTCCATGGGCTGCCTGTGACCTTGATCCACACCGCCTATGCCGAGGTTCGCCGCGTCCTGGATGAGCTGGAGATCGATCGGGTCGACGGAGTGCTCTTGGACTTGGGCCTCTCGTCGGATCAGCTCGCCTGGGAGGCTCGTGGGTTCAGCTTCGCGGCCGATGGGCCGCTCGACATGCGGTTCGACCCCGACTCGGCTGGGCCGACAGCCGCCGATCTGGTCAACCGCCTCTCGACCGAAGAATTGGCCAGGCTGTTCTTCGACTTCGGGGAGGAACGTTTCAGCCGCCGGGTCGCTCGCCGGATCGTCGCAGCGAGACAGACCAGCCCGATCCGCACCACCGGCCAACTCGCGGACCTGGTCCGCCGGAGTTTGCCGGCACGGAGCCGGCACGGACCGATCGATCCGGCCACCCGCGTCTTCCAGGCGCTGCGAATCGCGGTCAACGATGAGCTTGGCCAGCTTGACGCGGCCCTGGCCGCGATCCCCGACGTCTTGAAGCCGGGCGGGCGAGCGGCGGTCATCAGCTTTCATTCCCTGGAAGACCGGCGGGTCAAGTGGGCATTCAAGAGGGACCCCAGGCTGACTGTGCTGACCAAGAAACCACTGACCGCCACAGCGCAGGAAGTGGCTGTCAACCCGCGAGCGCGGAGCGCCAAATTAAGGGTGGCTGAGCGATGTCCGAATTGAACTCGACGAAACCGCTGTCCCAGCCCGAGCCGGTCTCCGGGGTGTCTCCGGCCCTTGCCGGGATGGAGCACCGCACAGTCATCCGGCTGGGTACGATCGCTCTCCCGCCGGATCAGCCCGCCGCCCAATTCGAGGACGAAGCGGTCAACGACGTGCCTGCCGCGGATCCGCTTCCCGACCGAGCCCCGGGATCCGTTGGCCCAAGACCTCGCCCCTTCGTCAAGGTCGTGGCCGACGGCGTGATCGCAACGGCGTGGGCGGGTCTGCGGGGAGTGGCCGCCTATCCCCGCTCGTCCCTGGCCGCGGGCCTTTCCATCGTGATCCTGGGTGCCACCGCGGTCACTCAGCCGCGCAACCGGACACCCGAGGCCCGAATTCCCTCAAGCCCTGCGGCGGCTCCCTCGCCCGCCGAAAAGCAAGGCCGGGAGGCGAACGAGGCGGCGAAGTCGGATGAGAGAGTGATCGCCAAGGACCAGCGCGACCCCAAGGCGACCTCCAAACCGGACGTCGGCCAGGCCAAGGAACGAGCTGACCTGCGGGTCTCGGCGGCCAACCTCGATTCGGCAGCCTCGCCGAACCAGCCGGCGGAGGTGACTGTGGGCCGACAGGCCCCATCCGTCCCCCCGAACACAGGGGTGAGCACCGATCCAGGACTGGACGCGCGGGAGCCGAGTCCGGCTCCTCTTCCCGTGGCCCCCCGAGGGGACACCCCCCTCTTGCCGTCGCCGTTGCCGGATCCAGCCCCCGCGCCCTCCCGCTCGACGACATCGACGCCGTTGCCCCCGAGTCCGGCCGAGCCGGCTCCCAGCGCCGTCGCCCTCGACTCGGCTCGGACCGATTCCCTGCCCGAGGTTCCACCTTCCGCTCCGCCAACCACGGCTGCGACTCCGACCTTGCCAGCGACCCCAGCCACCGAGCCGGTACCCCTGCCCGTCGTGGGAATACCGAAGCCGACGGCCACGGTGAACCAGATCGAGTCTTCGTTGAAACCCGCTCCGCCGGTGGAGTCCGCCCGTGATCCGTCTCATCCGAACCGAGATCCGGTGAAGAACGTCCAGGTCGACCCTCAGAACCAGGCCACCCCGCCGAAACCCGAAGGATTCGGACCGGCATCCGCACCCGAGCTCATGGCGCTCAACCCGGAATCCTCGGGACTGCCCGGCTCGATCGTCAAGCAGCCGGCAGCTCAAGTCAAGCCCTCCCAGCCACCCGGCCCGACGCCAAAGCCGGAGCAATCCCAGCCCAAGACGAGGCCCCTTCCCGAGCCGCCCAAGGACCAGCGATCTCAACCGAAGGACGCCGCATCGGAGCGCGAACAGCCCCGGCCCGGAAGCACACGTGAATCAGGACGATCCCCGCTGGAGGACTCCGGGCCGAAGTCAGCGGCACTCAAATCCGAGCAACCCAAACGGCAGTCCGGCCCCCAGACTCAAGGTTCCCCGGCCGAGTCCGGCCCACCGGGAGCCGAGAGGGTTCTCGAGCCGAATGATCTCATGCCGGATCCCGGCATCTCCAAAGTCCAGACGGCCAAGCGCGAATCCGCGCCCGGACCGGCCTTCGCCAAGATCGAAGCGTCGGAAAACGAGGCCACGCCCAAGGTCAACGTATCCCAGGACAAGCTCTTGGAGCCTGTGGGCTCAGCGACTCGGTCCGAAGCGACCATCCCGGAATCTCGGCATGGGATCACGGAGGCAAGAACTCCCCCTTCGAGACCCGACGGCGGCGCGCCGAACAGGGAGGCATCCGCGGCCCGACCGGGAGTCCCCACCCCGATCGAGACTCCCGAGGCACTGCCGCCCAAGGCAGAAGAGCCAGCGGTCAAGAACGAGGCCATGAACAGAAGGCCCCAAGGTCCAGGTTCAGAGGCGCCCCGTGTGACTCCCCGCGTTGTGCCGGATTCGGCCCGCCAAGACTGGGTATCAATCCCGAACACTGGGGAGATGCCGAACGACCTCGGGGGCACGCCCGATACCCGCGGAGGGAAGGCCAACCCCGAGTCCCATCCAGGCCGCGACGCCCGCGCTCATGCCGATAAAGCGGTCAGCTTCGAGGTCGAATCACCTTGGCCTGGTTCGTGGAGCCGGTCCAGGGGCACCAACGCTCCAGCCGCGGAGCCACCGGCCGCACACCCGGGCGGGAACAGGTCTCCTGCCGCAGGTGACCGGCAGCCCGCGCATTCCGAATTCGCGGCCGAATCCCCGCGGGTCGAGCTCGTACCCCATGTGGTTGAGCGCCGTGAGAACTTCTGGACAATCGCCCGTTTGTACTACGGCTCGGGCCGCTACTATCGCGCACTCTGGAGAGCCAACGCCGCGAAGTTCCCGCGGATCGATCGGCTCCACGTGGGCGACATCATCCTGGTCCCTCCGGTGGAAGATCTTGACCCTGCCTACATCGACCCGCCGCGGAGCCGTACGGTTCCTGCCGCCTTCGAAAGCGGGGGCCGGGACGGGATGGCCGAGCCGACGGAACCACCCTCCTCCTTGTCGACGCGGCGCGAGTCGGTCGCAACAGCACCAACCACGCGGACGTCGACCACGACGACAGCGACCCGGGGCATCGCGGCGCGCCGCTCGAGGCGGCCTGATGCGTTGCTCGACTTACCAGGCGGTCAAGCCGTCGCCGGGCGCGATTCCGCGAGTCGCCAGCCCGGCCTGAACCCGGACGCTGATGACGACGGCGAAGGACCGCAGATCCGGGTGACGACTCGATCACGTGGCTCCGTCTCCGCCAAGGGGCCTGTCTATGAGATCCGGCCCTACGACACGTTGCGCTCCATCGCTCGCGACACCCTCGGTGACGCTCGTCGCGCCGGCGAGATTCTCGAACTCAATCGCAGTCTGATCGACGACCCGACCCGCTTGACCGTCGGCCAGCTCATCGAATTGCCCGAGGATGCCGACACGCGACGCGCGACGATTCGAAATCATTAAACGCGGGTTTCCGCCTGGTCACCTACGCGAAGGGAACGACGGGCCGCTTCCGCCACTCGGCAAGCGACCACACAGGATCTGTCAACCTTGCTGTCATTGCCGGGGTCTGCTCTTGGCCTTCTTCCGTCCGCAAGGTCCTCACCGGCCAACAGAAGTTGTCGCTGTCTATCGTGAAGAACGTGACCGCCCGATGAATCCACCAGTCCTTCGAGAAACAAGAGGTCTTCCGCGCCTTCCGCGCGTTCCGGTCGCGGTCGGTCCCGTTGTGGGGCTCCACCAACGCCGTGTTGACCACCTGGCTCACCGTCGAATTCGCCAATGCCGCTTGCACCGCCGCGACGGCACCGAAGATCACCCGCGTCGCCACTGACACCACGTGTCCCTTCTTCCGCGTCTTGTGCACCGTGGCGCAACGCAGCCCCTCGGGGGCCACCTTGTACGGCTTGCGGCGCCGGCCCGGCTTGCCGGTCCGCGGCGGGACCACCTCCTGGCCGTACACCTCCAGGATCGCCTCTTTGTAGGGCGCGGATTCGGCGGTCGTGATCCGCGCCGGCGTCCGGCCGTCCAGCCGCTCCCGGGGAACCGCCGAGCCACCCACCCAACCCCTTCGGGTTGGCCAGCCGCCGCAACCCCCGGCTTTGCCGGGGGTTGCGGCGGCGGCTGGGGCGTGTTCCGGGGAGGGCCCTACGTCCAGGGGCGGACGCCCCTGGCTCCGTCCGATCGCCCCTCCGGGGCTTGCGGAATCGACTCTCAGGCGAAGTGGGCGCCGCGAGTATCGAGATAAACGGCGTAGAGGGACTGGCTGGCGGCCATGAAGAGACGGTTGCGCTTGGGCCCGCCGAAGCAGACGTTGGCGCAGATCTCGGGGAGGAGGATCTGCCCGATGCGGACGCCGTCGGGAGCGAAGACGTGGACGCCGTCGTAACCCGGTCCGACCCAGCCGGCGCCGGCATAGAGGTTGCCCTCGACGTCGCAGCGGATGCCATCGGCAAAGCCGCTGAATTCGCCGCCGGCCATGGCCAGTTTCATGGAGGCGAACTCGCGGCCACGCGCGAGCTTGACGCCGTCGACGACATCGTAGGCGCGGATATTGCGCGGGGCCTCGGGGTAGTGGCTGGCGCCGGTGTCGGCGACGTAGAGGGTCTTGTAGTCGGGGGAGAAGCACAGTCCGTTGGGCTTGAAGAGGTCGTCGGTGACCTTGGCGACCTTGCCGGTGCCTGGGTCGATCCGGTAAACGGCTTCCTTGATCTCGAGCGGACCCTTGTTGCCCTCGTAGTCCATGAGTGCGCCGTAGCCGGGATCGGTGAACCAGATGCCGCCGTCGGGATGGACCACGGCGTCATTGGGAGCGTTGAGTCGCTTGCCGTCGAAGTGGTCGGCCAGGACGGTGGTCTTGCCATCGTACTCGTAGCGGACCACGCGGCGGTTGCCGTGCTCGCACGAGATCTGGCGCCCTTCGCGATCGAGGGTGTTGCCGTTGGAGTTGCCGGCGGGATGGCGCATGACGCTGACGTGGCCGTCGTCTTCCAGCCAGCGGAGCTGGATGTCGTTGGGGATGTCGGACCAGACGAGGTACTTGCCGACGCCGTTCCAGGCAGGTCCCTCGGCCCAGAGCATGCCGGTGTGGAGGCGCCGGATCGACGAGTTGCCGATCTTGATCTTGGCGAAGCGTGGATCGAGGACGACGATGTCGGGATCAGGGTAGCGGACGGGTTCGGCGTGGGGCCCATAGCGTCGGCGCGTCGTCGGGCCGCCGGGGGTTTGCTGGGCCCTGGCGGCGGCCCAGGCCGTCGTGCCGAGAGCGGCCGCGGCGCCGGTGAGGAACCCGCGCCGACTGGTTATTCCCGGGCGCTCATCCGTCCCCTCGCTCCGATTCCGCATCCGGATCTCGCTCATCGTGGTTGACCTCGCTTTTCTCCAAGGTGTCTGCCGTGGCCGGCCCCGGCACCCCGGGGCTGAAGCTCGCTCAGAACCATCACCTAACCCGCGGCGACACCAACGTCAAGTCCTGGGAGAATCGGCGATGAACAGATCGATCGGTGTAGCAGAGAGCCCGGCCGGAGCTCGTGGCGCGGGCTCGTCGCAAAAATCGGTGTTTATGAGACAGGACGACCTATGTATCCGACCGATTTACGGGCTCGCCGTCGGGATGTAGGTGATGCCGCGGGAGTTGGTCAGGTTGACGTTCCCCTGGGCATTCGCCACGATCGTGTTTCCTTGCACCACGGAGCCGTTGCACGCGCCGCGGGCGTAGAGGCCATAGCCCCGGTTGGTGACGATCCGGTTGCCCTGGCCGCCGACGGCCTGGCTGCCGGTGCCCGACGAGTTGCCGCCGATGGTCACCCTCCGGGCCTTGACGAGCGTCACGCCATCGCTCGCGTTGCCGCTGATCGCGTTATCCTGGATCTGCGTGCCGGTCACGACGCCCGTGACGTAGACGCCCTCCTGGGCGCCGTCCTGGATCTCATTCCCCAGCACGGCATTGCCGCGGGACGACCGGATGGTCACGCCCGGCCCGCCGCTGTAGAGGATCGTGTTCTGCAAGGCGGGCAACGCACCTCCGACGGTGGTGGACGACGTCCCGGAGTCGATCAAGATCCCGCCGAGCGTGTTGCCAAGGTCCCCGGTACCCTGGCCGTTGGTCCCGATGTAGGTGTGAACGATCACATTGTCGTGGGCAGAGCCGATGACCGCGATCCCGTACCCGAGGTTCTTCGAGATCGTCACCTGCGGCTCGACCGAGGGCTGGAAGCCGCCGATGGCGTTGCCGTGGGCGTGACCGTCGATCTTGATGCCGTCGCCGCCATTGGGAATGCCCGTCTGGATGTCGGAATTGGTCCCGACGGCGGTCTCGGTCACCTGGACCCCGGTCGCCTGGCCGCCGATCTCGATGCCGTTGCCGCGGTTCCCCGAAACGATGCAGGTGCGGACCAGGTTGTTCCCGCCCTTGGAAGTGATCAGGATCCCGTCGCGGAGGTTCGGGGCCGCGCCCCCGAAGGCGAAGGTCCCGGCGAAGGTATTGAACGAGGTGAAGCCGCTGGCCGTCTGGCTCACCTCGATGCCGTTCTGCCGGTTGCCGGAGATCACGTTGCCCAGGGGGATCACGCCGCCGACCTGCGTGTCGCTGGAGCTTCCCGAGACCAGCAGGCCGTCGCCGCGATTGGCGACGATCCCTGTGTTGTCGGCCCCGACGCCCAGGAAATTGGCCTGGACTGTGGTGGCGCTGGAATCGGTGATCCGCAGGCCGTTGCCGCCGTTGCCGCTGAGCACGTTGTAGTAGACGAACGGCGAATCCTGGACGGTGCAGCCGATCAGTTGATTTCCATTCGCGTGCACGATGGCCACGCCGTCCTGAGTGTTGCCCAGGGCCGAATCGCCCGAGGCGGTCGTGCCGACGAAGTTCCCGCTCATCGTGTTCTGGGTGGCCCCGCCCGTAATGAGCACGCCGTCGCCCTTGTTGCCCGAGATCAGGTTGCCCTGGGGCGGACGGACGATCACGCCCTTCGTGGGGTCGTTGCCGCCGGACATCGCGCCGCCGATCAAGTTCCCGGACGCGCCCTGGGTGACGAGGATGCCGTTCTGGGCGTTGCCGCGCTTGAGCGTACCGGTGGCGTCGGTGCCGATGTTGTTCATGGCGATTTGATTGTCCGAGGCCCCGTAGATCCCGATCCCGTTGCCGCGGTTGCCGCTGATCACATTGGAGAGCTGGGATTGGAGGTTGACTGTCGCCTGGTACGAGATGATGCCCGCGCTGGTGTTGACGATGCCGACGACCTGGTTGCCGGCCACGGAATCATCGGTCTCCAGGCCCGTGGCACCGGGGTAGTTCAGATTGACCCAGGAGGCGGTACCGAACGTGCCGTCGGAATTGCGCCGTACGGTCGCCCATGCGGCCTCGATGACCGTGCTCGACCCGGCCGCCGTCTCGCCGGCCGCGAGAGTGTAGACGCCCGGCTCGGGACTGCTGATGCCCTCGAAGTGGGTGCCCAGGGACGAGCCGCCCGGGCCGTCCGGACCGGCGAACGACGTCCAGTGGCTGAATTGCCCGGTGGCCGAGTCGTAGTCGACCAGGTAGGCTTCGGCGAACGTCGTGCCGGCGCTGCCGAGCTGGGAATAGCCGCCGGCGATGGTATAGCTCGTCCCGCCGTTGTACCAGATCCCGTAGGCCGAGGTGGACGACGTCTGCGAGCCCGGATAGACGATGTCGGTCAGGAACCGGCCCTGCGAGAGGCTGTAGAGGAACGCGTGGTCCGTCGACGCCGGGATATCGCCGGCATTGCCGACCGCGAGGTCGCCCATCGTGCTGTGGACGTAGACGTACGTCACACCGGGATAATCGATCGTCTGGTAATCACTGGGATTCGAGAGATCGGCGGTGGTCCCCTGGAAGACGAACCCCTGGACGTTGCCGCCGCTGGTGGCCCTGTAGCTCCCGACCAGTCGCAGGACGTCCCCGCCGACGAGGTCGGGGCCATAGACGCTCGTGGAATAGGCACCCGGGTAGTTGACGGCGTAGCTCGTTCCACCGGCGCCGGAGATGGGCCCGATGTACAGCAGCCCGTTGGTGTTCGACGTCCCGGTGATGAGGTACTGGCCGGGCGTGCTGGCATCGCGGATGCCCTGCCAGCCCGAGACCGGCTGTATGCCCACCGAATCGGCGTTATAGTCAGTGGCGACCTGCCCGATCAGGTCGCCGTGGGACGAGGCATTGATCCGGATCCCGTCCCCGCCGTTGCCGGCGACCGTCTTCCCATTGGCGCGGACACCGATGTAGTTGCCCTGGACCGTGATGTTCGGGGCGCTGAGCGTGACGCCCGCGTTGCTGGCCTTCACCAGCGAGAGCGCGAGGAGGGTCGAGCCGTCGGAGCCGTTGGCGAATTGGAGCCCCTTGGTACCGTGGAAATCCACGGTCACGACCGGCGTCCCGGCGAACGACGGGGCCGAGGAGCCGTCGATGGTGACGGTGTTGGTGATGGCGGGGAGCGAGTTCTTGCCGATCCGGATCGTACCGGCGACGGTGAAGTCGATCGTGTTGGCCCCCGGCTGATCGTTGGAGGCGATGATCGCCTGACGGAGCGAACCGGCTCCGGCATCGTGGAGGTTCGTCACCGTGAACGTGGCCAGGAGTTCGCGGCCTTCCAGGACCTCGACGCCGTGCAACCGTGGCGTCGAGCGACGAGCGGAGGAGCGGCCCGAGCGGGCGAATGCCTTCGAGAGTCCGGATCGGGGGCGATTCACATAAGTCGTTGCCATCATGGAACATCCTTCCTCTGGAAGTGGGTTTCAGCCGATGATTGCCAGCCGGGCTCTCCACTCGCCTTACCCGGTCGATCGTGACCAACGGCGCGGCACTCCTCCGAGGCAAGGAGTAGTACAGAAAAGCCAATCAGGCAAAGACATGGAGGATATCGGGGAGCATCGACGGGCGGGGATCCGCGGCGCGGGTACCCTCGGAGCCCCCGTGCGCCGAGGACCGGAACGAGCCACCCAGGTCTCGAGGCGAGGCGGACCGTGTCCGGGTTGTCTCGGGAGATGGTCCGACTCGAGTTGGCGAGCGATGCTTAGCCGGCCTGGATCTGGCCATCCTTCATCCGGACCTGGCGGTCGGCGGCCCGGGCGACGTCGGGGCGATGAGAGCGGAGTTGGCCATGCAGGCGGAGGATCTCACCCTGGCTCCTCGGAGTCGGATCTTGCCGGCCCACGCTCACCGCTTTCGGGAACACGGTTTCCCTGTCGTGGATCAGGTCTTGTCTGGTTTCTCGAGTCCGTGATGATGATCTGGACCTTGTCCCCCTGGCGGTCGACATCGACGTGCCATCCTGGTTGCATCACCAGGTCGATCCTGGACGGGAGCGCGTTCGATGCTCCTCCTCGAGTCCGGATCGCCGGTGCCCGGAAGATCGAGTACGAGAGAGCGTCATTGAGCTCCGGATGTCTCCTCAAGTAGGCCCTCGAGGCAGACACAGCCATCCGGCCCAGCACCACCTGGAATGGCTCCCAGAGCGCTTTCAGGATCGCCCGCGCGCGATCCTGAAGGGATTTCCTGGGAGTCACCTGTGCCGTGGCCTGCGGCTCCTGGTCTGGCGCTGGCTCGACTGGATTCGCTCCCGACGGAGAGGCCTTTGGCACCCGGTCTTCCGGCCCCACCGCCCGGGGTCGGATGCGCCGGACGATGTCGTCGAGGATCTGCCCGGCCGGCCTCTCTTCAATGACGCTGAGAGCGGCGATCAGGTCGTGAGCACGCGCGGCAAAGTCCAGGGCGTCTTCCGAGCGGGGCAGGATCTCGATGATCGGTTCGCCGGAGTCGTCCTCCGGGCCTTCGAAGACGAGCAACTGGTCCCGCTTGAATGGCACTAGCCTCCACCCCTTGCTGAGCAGGTAATCCGTGATCCTCTCTGCGGTCACAGAGTCGGGAAGGATCGCATCTCTTTGCGCGGGGCTCACAGTCGATCTCCTGCCTGATCGTGGCCATGATCCTCTGAAGAGCCTCAACGGTGAAGCGGTTGTCGCGGGGGATACTGATGGTAATCCTCGTTTCGTTCGCTGTCGGAGGCCGCCCCTCCAGCGAAGTCCAGTAAGCACATCCCCGCAGGAGAAGCTGATCTTCGTTCAGCACAAGCCAGTCCGCTTCATTCGGGGGCAGGACGAGCAAGACAAGCATCCGTGGGGTACCGACATTGCTCATGATCAGATCATCGTACGATTTTCGTTTCAAGGAATAGAACACTCCAGCTTGATCCACTTTCGCGGACACCGAGCTCTTCGCCTGGATATCGACCTTGAACCCCGAGAGGATGCGGCGACTCTTCCGTCGTGTCACTTCGTTGATGGTCACGTCGATTCCGTAGTCGACCTCGTAGAACGAGCAGACCATACCGGCCTTCGCCGCTACTGCGTGGATGTATGCCCTGCTCAACGCCTCTTGTCTGTGTTGCGGCGTCAACAAGGCGGCATCCCTCGAGCGGCGTCCTGCAACGATCGCGAATGATTCAGCCCTGCCATCGCCGGTCTTCCGAGCACTCCGGCCCGCTTGGACCCTCCACGATTATCGATCATCTTAACAAATACGGCCGCGGGCCCGCCACGATCGAGGATTACCGGCGACGAAGGGATCACTCCAGAATGCGCCGCACGCTCAGCCGGCCTGGATCTGGCCATCCTTCATCCGGACCTGGCGGTCGGCGGCCCGGGCGACGTCGGGGCTATGGGTCACGATCACCAGGGTGAGGCGGCGGCGCTCTCGGAGCTGCCGGAGCAGGTGGAGAATCTCGTCCTGACTCTGGCTGTCGAGGTTGCCCGTCGGCTCGTCGGCCAGGAGCAGCGTCGGCTCGTTGGCCAGCGCCCGCGCGATCGCCACCCGCTGCCGCTCCCCGGCGGAGAGCTGGCTGGGCCGGTGCTCCCGCCGTTGCGACAGCCCAACTTCGTCGAGGAGCTGCCCGGCCCGTTGGGCACGCTGGCGGCGCGGCCAGGGGCCCTCGAACATGGGGATCTGGACGTTCTCCATCGCCGTGAGCGTGGCCATCAGGTGAAACGCCTGGAACACGAACCCGACCTCGCGGGCGCGATAGGTGTCCAGGTCCAGCCGGGCGAGCGGCTGGTCGCGGAAGGAGACCTCGCCCGCCGTGGGGCGATCGAGGCCGCCGAGCAGGTGCAGCAGCGTGCTCTTGCCGCAGCCGCTGGGTCCGGTGATCGCCACGAACTCCCCCGCGGCGATCGCCAGCGTGACGCCCCGCAGCGCCTGGACGTTCCCGTCGGGATAGTGCTTCACCAGCCCCTCGCACCGGAGCAGCGCCGACCCCGAGGGACTTTCCTCACGGTCACTCATAGCGCAGGGCCTCGGTGGGGTCCAGGGCGGCGGCGCGGGCCGCCGGGTAGAGGCCGCCCAGCAAGCTCAAGCCGACCCCCATGACCAGGGCGATCAAGAGGACCTCCAGGGGCAGGTTCGGCTCGATGAAACCGCGTGCCGTGGGGGAGAGCGTCAGGGCGCGGATGCCCACGACCGCCAGCACGTCGCCGAGGATCGTCCCGGCCAGGGCGATCGCCAGGGCTTCGCCCAGCACCATCGCCAGCACGCGGCGGCGCCTCCAGCCGACCGCGCGTAAGAGCCCGATCTCGCGCGTCCGCTCGAAGATCGCCATGAGCATCGTGTTGAGCATGCCGACGGCGCCGAGCAGGAAGGCGACCGCGGCGGTCGTCCAGGCCATCGCCTTGGCCAGGCGGATCTGGGTGTCGCCCACGACGTAGTCGCGCGCGGGGGTCGCGGCCGCGCCCGGGATGGCCGCCTCGATCCGCCGCCGCAAGGCATCGAGCGAGTTCCGATCGGAGGCCCTCGCCGTGATCACGAACCCCGTGACCTGCCCCTCCCGGCCCATCATCTTCTGGAGCGTCCGCAGCGGGATGATCATCGAGCCGCTCTCGAACAGGCTCTGGCTCTCGAAGGTCCCCACGACCGCGAACGTCTCGCCCGCGACCTCCAGCCGGTCGCCGGCCTGCTTGCCGATGTTCAGGGCCAGGACGCGCCCGAGCATGGCCGCGCGATCGTCCTCGGGCTGGAGCGATCGGCCCTCGAGGACGCGAATGCCGCGGAACAACAGGCTCCCCGCCACCCAGCCGTTGACCAGCACGCTCGCCAGGTTCTTTTCCTCGAACGCGACCGTGTCGACCAGCGACGGGGCCACGTCGGCCACGCCCTCGATCTGTCGCAGCCGATCGGCGAGCGGTTCGTCCAGGCTGCTGGAGAGCTGGTTGCTGCTCCCCGCGCGGACCACGATCAAGTCGATCTGCTTCGAGCGGTAGATCGCCAGGAACGATCGCTCGAAGTTCCAGGAGATCCCCACCAGGATCGTCATCGCCGCGATCGCGATCGACAACCCGACGGCCGTGAGTCCCGACCGGACCGGGCGATTCAGGACGTTCTTGGCGATCACGGTGAGGAAGCGCATGGGCTGGCTGGCTCGCTCGCGCACACCCCGCCTAGGCCGGGACCTGGCCCACCAGGACGTACCCCAGACCCCGCCAGACCGGCTCGACGCGAAACTCCTTCAAGACCCGCCCCGCGATCGCCGGGATGTCCAGGCCGCGATGGCGCTCGACCAGATCGGTGAAGGCGTCACCCAGGTGCATCAGCCGGGAGACGATCCAGCGATCGAGGCCGGGGATCCCCAGCTTGTGGCCCAGCATGCGGTCGGTCAAGTTGGGCATCTCGTCGGAGATGACGATCGGGGCGCCGGGGCGCGCCACCCGGACCATCTCGCGCAGGGCCGCCTCGGGATCATTGAAATAATTGAATGCGCCGATACTCAAGACGGCGTCGAACTGATGACCGGCCATCGGCAGGTCCTCGGCCTCGCACTGGGCCAGCCAGACGCTCCGTCCCGCCGCGCGGCGGCGGCAGGCATCGAGCTGGGATCGCGACAGGTCCACTCCCGCGATCCGCCAGCCCGCCGGCAGCCAGTCAAGATAGACGCCGTCGCCAATCGCCACGTCGAGCAGGTCCAACGCCGGTGCATCGGGCAAGTACCGCAGCACCTGCTGGCGCGCGCGACGCTCGCCGCCATTGCAGAGCCAGGTGAACTTCTCCCAGAACCGGAACCGGGGCCAGAGCGGGCTGTCATAAAACCCCTGGGCCACCTGGTTGTTGGCCGTCGTCTGCTCCTGCACGATCAGGATCTCGTCCTCGATCGGAAACCGCGCGCCGCACCCAGGGCAGGCCAGCGCGGTCACCGATTCCCCGGCGTTCAACTCTCCCCGGCACTTCGGACAGCGCCAGATGTTCCAGTCCGCCGCCCATCGAGACGTTGCAACCTGATTCTGGCTCGTGGTCGACATCCCGCGCCTCCCGTAAGTCGGTCAGGCTTTAGCCTGACAGAATCGGAATGTCAGGCTAAAGCCTGACCTACGTATTCACGAAGCAATAACCCAATCCGTGCCAGATCCGGTGCCGGCTCGATTCGGGCCAGACCCGTGTCCGCACCGCCTCGAGGTCGACGTCGAAAGCGAGGACCATCTGGACGAACTCCCGGTCCAGTCCCAGCCGGCGGAGCCACCAGGCATCGAAGGAGGGAACACCCAGGAGGTGTCCCAGGCCGGCGCGGTGGAGTCCCGGGATCTCGTCGGCGACGACGACCGGCCCGCCCGGCCGGGTCACCCGGCACATCTCGCGGAGGGCGGCCTCGTGGTCGCGATAATAGGTGAAGCCGCCGATCGACCAGCAGGCGTCGAACGTGGCATCGTCGAAGGGGAGGCACTCGGCCTCGGCCCAGGCCAGGCGACCGGTCATCTCGGGGTGGCGCCTCAGGCACGCCTGGAGCTGAGTGCGGGCGATGTCAACCCCATGGACGACCCAGCCCGGCGGCAGCACGTCCAGGTTCGCACCGTCCCCGATCCCGACCTCGAGCCCCCGGGCCGGATCCCGTCCAGGTATGAGGAGGTGACGGAGGATCTCCATGCGAGCCTTGCGGGCACCGCCCTGGAGGATCAAGAAACCCTGCTCCCACGGCCGGAACCGCTTCCAGCCCGGCCCGTCGTAGAAGGCCGCGACGATCCGGTTGCGGCCCGACAGCGGGCCGATCGCCTCCAGGATGCCGTCGCTGCACGGATAAGCACGCCCGCATCGGGGACATGAGGATTCGCCCCGGAGGCTCGCCCCGCAAGCGAGACAACGCGCCAGATCCCGGATCGACGAAGCCGGCTGCGGCCCGGCGGCGACCGTGGGAGTCGGATTCATCGCGGCGATCCCCCCTTCAGAAATCGACGTGGAGGGCCTGGGGACCCACCCAGCGCATCAGCCGGTCGAAGCACCAGTCGGGCATATATCTCAGGATGGCCAGGCCGATCCGCATATTCCAGGGGAAGATGCAGTTCCGCGGCCGGCGCTCGACGGCGCGGACGAGGTACCGGGCCGCCTGCTCGGGCTCGATCATCGGGACCGGCCGCTGGTACGGCACCGCGGTGCACATCCGCGTCCGCACGAAGCCGGGGCAGACGGTGGTCACCGTCACCCCGCGCCGGCGCAGACCGGGGCGCACGGCCTCGAGGTAGGCGATCAGGGCCGCCTTGGACGCGGAATACGAGATCATCCAGGGGAAGCCGCGATAGCCGGCCATGCTGGCCACGCCGATGATGTGCCCGCGCCCCCGCGCGATCATCCCGGGGAGGACGGCCTCGATCGACTGGGCCACCCCGACGAGGTTCACCTCGAGCGTCTGCCGCAGCATGGCGGTGTCCAGCGCGGGGACCAGCGTGAGGGACCCGATGCCGGCGCACGCGACGAGGACCTCGATGGGGCCGACCGCCCCCGTGATCCGGGCGACCGCGTGCAGCAAGGCGTCGCGGTCGGTCACGTCGGCGGCCACCGCGGCGACGGTCGCGCCGGCATCCTCGAGCTCCTGGGTCAGCGCCGCCAGGGCCGTTCCATCGAGGTCGATCAGCCCCAGCGGCAGGCCCCGCCGCGCCAGCGCCACGGCGGTCGCCTGGCCGATCCCATGGGCGGCCCCGGTCAGGAGCACGGTCGGTTGCGCGCTCATGGTGTGGACCTCGCCAGCTCGGCCGCCGGTCGGACCGTTCTCAGGAACTCGCAAACCAGCCCGACGAACTGCTCGGCGTTCTCCTCCGGCGCGCGGTGCTTGGCGCCCGGGACGCGCACGTTCCGGCACTGGGCCAGGTTCGCGGCCAGGTAATCGGCGGTCGCCAGGAAGGGGGAATGCTCGCCGAAGAGGGCCAGCACCGGCTGAGTCACCCCACGGATCAGCTCCTCGGTCAGGCCCGCCGGGACCTTGGCGTCGTCACCGCAGGTCGTCCGGGCCAGCCGCAGCAGGCGGCGGAAGCCGGGCAGGCCCACGGCCTGGCGGAACCGCAGCAGCCGCTGGCCGTCCAGGTGCAACACCTGGTCGAAGAATCGGCCGAGGTCATACCAGTGCTCGTCCGAGAGGGCCACCCCCGCGGCGGCGGCCTCCTCGCGGAAGTTCTGCCAGTGGCCCCATCGGCTCACATCCTCGAGATGTCGCAGCGCGGGGAAACACGGGTCCGAGAGGACGACGGCCTCGATCCGGTCGGAGTCCAGCACGGCCGCGTGCATCGCGATCACGCCCCCGAAGCTGTGGCCGACCAGCATCGCCCGGTCGATCTCGAGGGCGTCCATGATCGCCAGCGTGTCGCGAGCCTGGTCAGCCGACGTGTAGCCGGACGGCGGCACGTCGCTGTAACCGTGGCCGCGGAGGTCGTACGCCGTCACGCGAAACCAGCGGGCGAGCGTACCCATCGCCTGGCACAAGAACCAGATCGACAGGTCGCCCGTCAGGCCGTGGATCAAGACCACGTCAGGCCCTTCCCCGGCTTGCTGGTAGTGGAAATTCCGTCCGTCGGCTGGGATCTTGGGCATGCGCAACGTCCTTCCCGCCCTCAGGCCAGAACATAGGTCAGGCTTTCAGCCTGACAGGATTGGAACGTCAGGCTGAAAGCCTGACCTACGGACGACTTCCCAGGTGCTGGCCCAGGAAGGTGACGAGCTCGCCCATCGAGAGGTCGCGCTCGGTCCGGCGGCCGATCTCGGCCATCAACTCGTGGAACGGCAGGGACCGGTCGTAGTGCTGCTGAAGCGCTTCGCTGAGCACGACGGCATCGATGGACGCCAGGCCGAGATCGGCGAAGAAGCGGGTGTCCTCGTCGATGGCGCCCGGAGAGTGCACCCCGAGGTGGCTCTCCAGGAGGGAGACAATCCCGCGGAGGATCTCGGCCCGGGACGGCACGGTCCTCATGGCTCGGCTCCTTCTCCCAGGGTCCAGGCCCAAGCGACATCGCCGCGGCGGCCCGAGACGACGCGGAGGGGGCGGCCCGTGCCGTCGGGCTCGACTCGAACGTGCACGAGGCCGGCCGTCTCCTCGGCGTGGACGACTTCTGTCGCGGCCAGCTCGGCACCGGCCGCCCTGGCGGCGGCCTGCCTGGCACAGCCGAGCCGGGCCAGTTCGAGGCCGTCGGAGCGATCCGGGATTGCCTGCACGTCGATCCCGATCCGACCGGCCGGATCGCCCGCGGCAATGGCCACGGCGACCCCTTCGGCATGGGCGATCGCGATCGCCGGCAGCGTGTCGTCCTCGGGCTGGTCGACGCGGATCAGCCGGGGCCGGCCCGGTTGCTCGGTGACGATGGCCAGGTCGGCTGGATAGGTCGCCGGCCGGCCCTGGGCCTGCCACAACCGCCGCGCGGCCTCCTTGGCGGCGATGATGCCCCAGAGCCGATGCGCCCGCCGCCGTTCGCCGCCCCCCTCGGCCAGGTGCGCCGCGCGCTCGGCCGGCCCGAGCTGCGTCTGCTCGAGGACGTCCCGCCAGACGGGCCGGCCCATGTCCGCCGGCGGGGCCAGCCAGACTGCCTTCGCCGCCCGGCTCGCGCCCTCCAGCGGCAGCTCTTCGCCCACGAAGATGTCTCGAGGCTGGCGGAACACGTCGCGGTATCGGCGGGGCCAATGGAAGCGCCAGTCTTCCCAGTCGCGGAGCCGCATCCAGACCGTCCCATCCGGCCGGAGGATCTCGGCGTGGACCCGCACGCGGTGCCGCTGGATCTCCTGAATGGCAATCCGGCACTCCACCTCGGTGCCGACCGGAGGCCGATCGCCATACATCTGCAATTCCTCCATGCGCAGCGGGAACACCACGTCGCCGCCCTCGGTGAGGTAGTCAAGGCCCCAGCAGCCGAGCAGGTGGGTGAAGCTGTCGACGATGATGATGTCCGTATGCAAGTGCGGCGCCTGATCGGGCCTGAGCACGGGCTCCCACGGCCGCACGCACAAGGTTCCCTCGATCCCCTGCGCGGAGAACGATCCCACCCGGACCAGGGCCTGGAAGGGAGGGCCGTGGAACAACCACTGTTCGCCATAGAGGGATTCGGCCGTGAACCGGCTCGGGCGCGGCTCCTCCAGGGCCCAGGGCATTGCCGGGGGCGGGGCCGCGCCAGCCGCGCCGAAAACCGCGACCGCCTCGAACGCCGGGCGCGCGGCCTCCCTCCGGCCGTCCGGCCCTCGATTGAAGATCCCCACCCAGATGCGATGGTCCGCGGTTGAGCCCACGCGCCGACCGCGGAGCTCCAGCTGGACCGGCTCCTCCTCGTAACGGACCCACTTGTGCGCCCGAACTTGCTCGAGCCCCGTGAGGACGCGCCCCGGCGAAACCAGCAGCGCGGCCACCTGCGCGGCCATCTCGGCCATCACGGCAAACGGCAGGGCGGGCAGCCCCTTCAGCGACGGATCCACCGCCGAGACGCGCCGGCCCCCGAGCGTGTGGTGCTCCGCGATCGGGTCGTCCCGACTGTCGAGCAGATACACGGACTCGATCTCGGACCCCGCGACCAGCCGGCGCACGGCGCCCACCCAGGGGCCGGGCTCCGGGCCGGAACGTGTGGGGCGGCCGCCCTCGGCTGACATCTGCCAGCCGACGCCATCGCCGTTGGGGAGCGGCTCGTCCCTCCCGGAGCCGGACAGGTAGGCCGCGAGGACTTCGTGCTGCGTTTGCAGGAACGCCTGCATCGTGTCCTGGAAGGCCAGCAGCGCTTCGGCGACTTCCGGTGGTCCGGTGTGCTGACCGACCGGCGGGAGTCCCGGCTTGAGCCGGTCCGGCAGATCGGCTTCCGTCGGAAGGCGGGACTCCCACCCAGGGCCAGGCGATCGAAGCCGGTCGATCAGGGCAGCCGGCAGCCGCATCTCGGGGAAGCCGAGCGGGAGCTCGACGAGCGTCCGCGCCGGCGGTTCGGGTGCGTCCCAGTCGATGGAGCGGGGCCGTCGCCGCGCGTAGAGGAAACCGGCCTGGAGCGGGACGCCCTGGGCAAACAGCGCGGCCACCAGGTGGTTCAACTGCGTCAGACCGCCGCGGCGCGGGAGGTTGGCCGCGATGGCGAAAGCCGGCCGGCCCCGAAGGGTGTCTTCGACGAAGCCGGCGAGATTGCCGCGGGCCCCCACGTCGAGGAACACGCGCAGGCCGTCGGCGTGCATGACCTCGATCGTCTCGCGGAAGGCCACGGTGCGGGTCCATTGCGCCACGGCCAGCGCGCGGATCGCCTCGGGGTCTTCGGGCATGCGCCGGCGCGCCGCGCACGAGTAGATCGGCAGGCGAGGTGGTCGGAACGCCAACTGGGAGAAGAACTCCGCCACCGGGCCGAGGACCGCCCCGAAGCTGGGCGTATGGTAGGCCCGGGCGAAGGGCAAGTCCTCGCACACGATGTTGTCCCCGCGCAGCCGCTGGACGACCGCCTCGACCTCCTGCGGCGGTCCGGCCAGGACGACCTGGTGCGGGCAATTGTCGATCGCGACGACCAGGTCCGCGGCGCCCTGCTCGCGGGCGATCGTTTCGACGCGGTCCCGGCCGGCGGCCACGGCCACCAACCGCGCCGCAGGGATGTCCCCGGCGGCCTCAAAGCCCCCGAAGATCGTCCCGAGCCGGCCCAGGTGTCGCTCCAGCTCTCGATCGGTCTGGAGCACGCCCGCGGCGGCCAGGGCCAGCAGCTCTCCGCTGCTGTGGCCGGCCACGGCGCCGGGAGTCAAGCCGAGCCGGGTCAGAAGCTGGTAGAGCGCCCATTGCGCGTGGAGGACGACGTTCACGGCCGTCGGCGCCGACCAGAGTCGGTGGGGCAGCCGCCCCCGGCTACCATCGCCGGTCAGCCGGCCGAACAGGTGCTCGCTCGGAGGCACAGTCTGACCGAGCTCGATCGCAATGCGATCGCACGTGTCGAACCAGTGGCGGACCTCGGGAAAATGGACGCACAGGTCGGCCAGCATGCCGGGATATTGCGACCCTTCCCCCGGGAAGAGGAAGGCTAGGCCCCCTGCCCCGTTGCCAGTGCCACCGAGAGGCTCGGCCCAGAAGTAGGTGCCGCGGCCGTCGCGGATCGCGCGACAGGATGGATCGCGCAGCCGAGGCAGCACGGCGGCCAGCCGCTGGGCCAGCTCGGACGCGGACGCGACCACCAGGCCCAATCGCGATTCGCCCGCCGGCTCCGCGACCTTGCAGTTGAGCGTGTAGGCGATGTCCTTCAGCTCGGCGCGCGGATGCCGCTGGAGCCAGGCGATCAGCTCGCGCGCCCGCTCGACCAGGCCCGAGCGATCCACCGCGGAGAGCAGGATGGCCTCGGTCTCCCAGTGCCACAGCGCGCCCGGCGCCAGGCTGTCGGCCGACGCAACGTGCTCCTCCAGCACGGCGTGAGCGTTGATCCCGGCGAACCCGAAGGAGTTGACGCCCGCCCGGCGCGGAGTGTCCGGCTCGGGATGAATCCACGGCCGGGTCGCGGGATTCACGGCGAAGGGACTGCGCGCCGAGTCCAGCAGGGGATGCGGCGGCTGGGCGTGCAAGGTCGGCGGCAGGACGCGGTGAAACAACGCCAGGGCCGCCTTGATCAGGCTGGCCATGCCGGCCGCCGGCATCGCATGGCCGATCATCGACGAGACGGCCCCGAGGACCCGCCGCCCCCGCCGGGGTGTCGGGAAGGTCGCATTCAGGGCGCGGAGCTCGGCGCGATCGGCGGCCGGGACGCCCAGGCCATGCCCCTCGACGAGCATCACCGTGGACGGGTCGATCCCCGCGCCGCGATACGCGCGGCGGATCGCCCGGGCATGGCCCCGGGCGCTGGGCGCGGCCAGGCCCCGGCCCCGGCCGTCGCTCGCCAGGCCGAGTCCCTGGACGATCGCATAGATCCGATCGCCGCGGCGTTCGGCGTCGCGCCGGCGCTTGAGGATCAGGACCCCCACGCCTTCCCCCGAGAGCGTGCCGTCCGCATCGGCCGCGAACGGGCGGACCCTCCCCGAGGGGGACAGCGCACCCAACTGGCGGAAGACCAGGGGGAAGTCGATGTCGGCTTCGAGATAAACTCCTCCCACGATCGCCAGGTCGGCCCTCCCCTGGACCAGGGCGCGCGCCGCCAGGTCCAGCGCGACCAGGGACGACGCGCTGGCGGCATCCACCACGAAGCCGGGACCGGTCGCGTCCAGGCGATGGAGGACCCGACCGGCCGCGGCATTGGTCAACTGGCCGGGGATCGTCGCCGCCTCGAACGGCGGCAGGCTTGCCTTCAGCTCCTGCCGCACGGCCGCGCGATCGGCGGGGGACCACTCGGGATGGAGAGCCGAGAGGAGTGCCAGCGTCTGGGCGGCCATCCGCCCGTGCTGGAGCCGCGTCAGGTTGCCGCGATTGAAGTAATTCCCCCGGCCGATCACCACCTCGACGCGACGGCCGGCCAGCGCGGCGAGGTCGAGTCCCGCATCGGCCAGCGCCGCCGCGGTCGCATCCAGCACCAGGAATTGCTCGGGCTCGCCCCCGTCCACGGTCCTGGGCATGATCCCGTGCTCGGCCGCGTCGAAGAGGATGGGTGTATCGAGATAACCGCCCCGGCCGCAGGGGAGGCGATCGTTGGCTGGCGACGCCGGGTCGACGAACGTGCCGGCGTCCCAGCGATCGGGGGGCACCTCCCGGATGCAGTCCCGGCCCGCCAGGATGTTCTCCCAGTACGCGCCCAGGTCGCGCGCGCCGGGGAATCGGCAGCCCATGCCGACGATCGCAATCTCCAGGGGGCGGCCCCGGCTCATCGGAGGGCCTCCACCTGCGGGGCCGCCGGCTCGAGTTGGGCGCGGATCGGCTGCTCGAGAGTCCCCAGCCCGCCGGTATAGAGGACCTCGACGTCTCCCTTGCGGCCGTAGCGCAGCTCGTCGACCAAGAGGGTGGGTCCCACTTCGGGGGCGATCATCCCCAGGCCGCGGCGACCCAGGTGGCTCTCGAGCTGCGAGACCATGCCCACACCCGACCACGGCCCCCAGATCACCGACACGACGCGCCCCGGCCAGTGCCGGTCCAGCCATTGCGCCAGCTTGTTCAGGACTTCGTTGGCCGCCGCATAATCCGACTGGCCGACGTTGCCGAACCGTCCTGCGATCGACGAGAACAGCGCGGTGAATCGTAACGCGTCGGGCCGCACCCGGCGGAGCAGGTTGAGCGCGCCCTCCAGCTTGGTGCCCAGCACGCGGTCGAAGGACTCCGGCGTCTTCTCATGGATCAGCTTGTCCTTGATCAGGCCGGCCCCGTGGATCAACCCGACGGGTTCTCCGTAGCGGCGGCGCCAGTCTTCGAGGATGCCGGTCAGGGTGGTGAGGTCGCGCACGTCCGCCCGGGCATAGTCCACCGTCGCGCCCGCCCGGCGCAGGAGCGCCAGGTTGGCGCGGACCTCCCGCGCCCGGCGGAGAGCCTGATAGCTCGACTCGAGTTCGGCCGGGCTCGCCGGACGTCCCTCCCGGCGGAGCCGGGCATGAAGCACCGCCTTGATCTCGGCCTCGCCAGCCAGGCTGGCCGTCTCGGGCGACTCGTCCTCGAGGGGCAACGGCGTGGTCCCCAGGATCAGGAGCGTCGGTTGCCAGGCTCGAGCCAGCTCGGCGGCGACCAGCGCGGTGATCCCCCGCGCCCCGCCGGTGACCACCACGGGCTCCCCCGGCCTCAGGTCCAGCGGCCGACCGTCCCGCCCGCCCTCAATCGACCTGATGGATCGGAGCGGACTCTCCACGGTGCGCAGTCGGATGCGGCGGCCCGCGTCGTAGCCGACTTCCGGCCAGCCGTCCCCGACGAAGAGCTCGCCGGCCAGCCGTTGGGCCAGTGCCGCGGCCGGATCACCCGGCGCGAGGTCGACCACGCGGCAACGGACCCTTGGCCATTCCCGCGCCAGGGTCTTGACCAGGCCGGCGACACCGCCGTGCCCCGGGAAGAACTCGGCGCGCGCCTGGCCGGCGCTGGCGAATCGACCCCCCAGCGCCGTGGCGGCGATCAGGCAGGCCCCGCCCGCCTGCGCGGCGGCTCCCAGGTCGGCGGCCAGGGCCCTGGCCAGCAAGAACAGACCCTTGACGGCGTCGCCGACCCGCTCGGCCCATCCGGCCCCATCGGGCGCGCCGGCCAGCGCCTGGCCCAAGGGCAGGGCATGCACAATCCCGGCGAGTGGGCCCTGCGCCCGCAACCTGTCCACGAGCGAATCCATGGCTGAGGGCGAGGTCCAATCGACCGGTTCCTCCGAGCCGCCAATCCGCTCCGCCGGCACACCGGCGGCCTCGAGCCGGCCCGCCAGGAGCTCGGCCACGCCCCGGCCGTCCTCGGTGATCACGACACGGCCGCCCGCCAGCAGACCAAGCCGATGCGCCGGCAGTGGGGCCTCCACCACCTCCAGCACCCGCCGCTGCGCCCGGGGACCCGGCTCGACATGGCCGTTGCCGGCCCCGATGAGCGGTTCGCCCCTTGATAAGGACGGGGGGGGATTGGTCGAAGGTCGTGGTTCGCAACGCAGGGAGGCCAGGTCGCGCGCCACCCCCCCTGGCCCCCCCTTGGCAAGGGGAAAGGGAAGGGCGGACCCGTCGTTCTCGGGAGGGGAAAAAGGTGCGCCAGCGCCCTGGTCGATGCCGATCACCTTTCCCCCCCTTGCCACGGGGTGTCCCGCTTCCTTTCCCCCCCTTGCCACGGGGGGGTCAGGGAGGGTGGGCGCCGTCGCAGGCCGTAATTCCGCATCGGTCTGCCGGGCCAGCGACGCCATCCGATCGACGATGGCTCCGAGCGTACGCGCCTGGGTCAGAGCGTCCATCACGTCGGCGGAGTCCGACAAGACCTTCAGGCTGGGGAAGTCGTCGCGGAGCTTCCCCAGGATCTCGACGCGCTTGATCGAATCGATCCCCAGGTCGGCCTCGATATCGAGGTCGAGGTCGAGGGTCTCGATCGGGTAGCCCGTCCGGTCGCGGACGATCTCCCGCAGCCGCGCGATGATCGCTGCGCGATCAGGTCCCGGCACCGCCTGTGGATCCCGGACGACCGCCCACGGCTTCCCATTCCGGGCGGCCGACGCGGCGTCGGCCGGCGATGAGATCGAAGGCGTGTCGACCTCCGGAGCGGCAGGCTGCGGCGTGGCCTCGTGCCGGGCGTGCGCGTTGTGCTCGGCCGCGGTCTCCTTTCCACGGACCACCGCCGGCGCGCCCCGGTCATGGAGGTAAGCGAGCATCGTCGCCTTCTGGACCTCCAGGAACATCTGCATGGTCTTCTGGAACGACTCGAGCACGCGGTCGGCCTGCGGTGGTGCCAGGTTGGTTGTTGTCCTCTTGGTCGTATGGGGATTCCGCGTGCCGTTGTCCTGGGGTGGCGACGAGTCTCGTGCGGGCGGGACCCCGGCTGGCTGACCCGGCACGATGGCAGGGCCGAGCAACGGTTGGGACTGGTTTCGCTTCGGCTCGTGGGGCACCTCGCCCTCGGGGACTCCCCTGCCCTCCCGACTCGGTTCGCTGGGAAGGGTGACGGCCCCGAGCCGGCCCGGTTCCGGGCCGTTCAGCGGTCGAGCGCGGCTGCCGTTGACCAGCCAGGTGGAAGGCGTCGCCGGCTCGGCGAAATCACCGATCGGCAGGTCATCGAGGTCGAGCCGGCGATGGGAGCGGCCGGCGGTCAGCCGCTCCAGCCGCAGCGGCAGCCCGGCCGTGACCAGGCGCGCGACCGCGCGGAGCCAGGCGGCCAGGCCGGACGCCGTCGTGGTGGTGGCGTCGCAGGAAACCGCCAGGTGGGGCTGATCCGCCAGGATGGCCTCGACCAGCGGGGTGAGAACGCCTGCCGGTCCGACCTCGAGGAACACCCGCGCCCCGTCGCGGTGCAGGGCGGCGATCATCTGGGCGAACCGCACCGGGCTGGCGAGATGCTCTCCGAGACGAGCCGCGAGGACTGATGGATCAGCGGGGTGGGGAGCGGCGTCCAGGTTGGAGTACACCGGCCGGTCCGGCGCGCGGCGGAGTCGCTCGCGGGCCAGGCGCTCCAGCGCGGGACGTGCCCCGGCGACCAGCTCGGTGTGGAAGGCGGACGAGACCGGCAAGAGGCGCGCCGGGATCCCTCGGGCCGCGGCCCGCTCGACCACCTGTCCCACCGCCGCGCTGGGGCCGGCCACCACGGTCTGCTTCGGGCCGTTCTCGTTGGCGATTCTCACCGCGGCGACGTCGGCGATCAGCCGCTCGACGACGTCAGGGCCGGCCTGGAGGGCCGCCATGGCGCCGGGGATGCCGTGGCCGGCTTCCTGCATGAAGCGACCGCGGGCGAGCGACAGCTCGGCCAGATCCTCGGCATCGAGCACGCCGGCCGCGTGCAGCGCCACCAGCTCGCCGTAACTGTGGCCGGCCACCAGGTCGGGCGCACAACCCAGGCTGCGCATCAGGCGAAGCATCCCGACGCAAGCAGCCCCGACGGCCGGCTGCGCCACCTCGGTCGGCAACAAGGCCCGCCGCGCCTCGTCCCGCGCGGTCTCGGTGAAGGCGGGTGGCGGGAAGATCAAGGGGCCCAGCGCCGGGCCGCCATGCGCCAGGACCACCCGCTCGAACTCCTCGAAGGCGCCCCGGACCTCCGGGAACGCGACGGCCAGCTCGCGCAGCATGCCCGGCGACTGCGCACCTTGGCCCGGGAAGAGGAACGCCACGGGCGCGCCGGTCCAGGCCGGCTTCGCGGCGAAGAAAACGCCGCGGGGATCCTCCCAGGCCGCGCGGTCCGCGACGATCGCGGCCCGCGCGGCGCGCAGCTTCACGCCCAGGTCATGGCACGACCCGGCGAGGATGACCAAGGTCGCTTTCCGACTCATCCTGGTGGGGCGGCCGCCCTCGGCCGCCGTCCTGGCCCGGGCCGCAATCAGCGTGTGCGCCAGGTCACACAGCGCCGGCCGCGCGCCGGCTTCGAGCGCCCGCGCCAGCCGATCGATCGGCTCGATCAGCCCGGCCGGCCGGTCCGCCTCCCAGATGAGCAGTTCGATCGGCCATTCGGGCAGCGCCGAGTCGGGCTGGACCCCCAGGTTGCCTTCGTAGGCCTCGAGCACCGCGTGGAAGTTGGTCCCGCCGAAGCCGAAGGCACTGACCCCCGCGCGCCGGGGCCGCTCGGGGTAGGGATGCAGCCACGGCTGCGCCTGGGTGCAGAGCCGGAAGGACCCGTCGTGCAGGTCGATCCTGGGGTTGGGCGACTCGATCCCGATCGTCGGCGGCAGCACCTTGTGATACAGCGCCAGCGTCGCGTTGATCAGCCCCGCCAGTCCGGCGGCGCACTTGGTATGGCCGATGAGCGACTTGACCGACCCCACGACGCAGCCCCGCGGTTGGGCGCCGGCGGTCCGGAAGACCTGGCTCAGCGATTGCACCTCGACCACGTCGCCCAGGGCCGTGCCGGTCCCATGCGCCTCGACGTAGCCGACCGTCGCCGGCGAGACGGCCGCCCTGGCATAGGCCCGCTCCAGGGCCCGGACCTGCCCATCGACCACCGGCGCCGTCAGGCCCCGCTCGCGGCCGTCGCTGGAGGCGCCCACTCCCCGAATCACCGCGTAGATCCGGTCGCCGTCGCGCTCGGCATCGGCCTTGCGCTTCAGCACCAGCGCGGCAACCCCCTCACTGATGACGATCCCATCGGCCCCCGCGTCGAACGGGCGGCAGCGGCCCCGCGGGGAGAAGGCCTGCGTCTTGCTGAAGGCCAGGTATGTGAACGGGTTCTGGACCGTGTCCACGCCGCCGAGGATGACCAGGTCGGCTGCGCCGGCTTCCAGCTCGCGGACGGCCAGCGCGGCCGCCGCCAGCGACGAGCCGCAGGCGGCGTCGACCGTGTAATTGGCACCCCCCAGGTTGAACCGGTTGGCGATCCGGCCGGCCGTGACGTTGAGCAAGAAACCCGGGAACGAGTCCTCGGTCCACTCCGGCAGCAGGCCCCGGCACGCCGCGATCGCCTGGCGCCCGCCGCCGGGGATCACGCGGTCCAGCATCGGCAGGTACGAGCGGAACGCGTAGCCCATCGCCAGTTGCGCCGCCCCGCCCCCCATCCCCAGGACCACCGCGGTCCGCTCGCGGGGGAACGGCCGGTGGGCGTAACCCGCGTCGGCCAGTGCGGTCCGGACCACCTCCAGGGCCAGCAACTGCGCCGGCTCGATCGACGGCAGGCTCGAGGGGGGCATGCCATATCGCAACGGGTCAAAGGCGACATCCGGCAGGAATCCGCCCCATTTCGAGACGATCTTGTCGGGGGCCTTCGGGTCGGGATCGTAGTACAGCCGCCAGTCCCATCGGTCCGGGGGGACCTCGATGATGGCATCGACCCCCCGCAGCGTGTGGGACCAGAACCGCGCGACGTGGGCCGCCCCGGGAAAGACGGCCGCCATGCCGATGAGGGCGATCTCCGTCGGCCGCGAGTTCGAATCGTCGGCCGGCAGACCGAGCCGGGGAATGTCGCGGGCGAGGAAGGTTGTGCTGCCGTCGCAGAGTTCTCGATGCAGCTCGGCGATGGTCGTCGTCGAGTTGCGGAGCGTGGCGACCTGGCCGAGCATGTAGAGGCCGTGGGCCGCCTGGTAATCGTCGTCGACGGCGGCCAGAGGTGCGCCGGCGCCGCCGGGGCGATCGAGGGCCTTGGTCGCAACCCGGAGCCGGCCGACGTTGAAGCGTTCCAGGGCCTGGCGGACCTCCTCGGCCGATCGCCCCTCGGCCAGGAGCCGCCGTCGCTCCTCCTGGAACCGCGCGACGACCGGCGTGTGGCTGACCCGTACCTGGTGGCCGGGACCGGATTCCAGCAGCACGGTCTCCGCGCACCGCAGGGCCTCGTCCTGGAAGCGCTGGACGATCGCGCCGGTCTCGACCGCCTCGCGCGTGAAAATGTACGCGGTCCCGACCAGGACGCCCACCTTGACGCCCCGCGCCGCCAGTGGAGCGGCCAGGGTTGCGACCAGCGCCGCCGAGCGCGCATCGTGGATGCCGCCGGCGAGGACCAGGCTCAGCTCCTCGGCGGCGAGCCCGCGGTCGATTGCGTCGGCGGCCAGGGCCGTCGCCTGCTCCCAGAGGACGAAGCTGGACCGCGGTCCCACGTGGCCGCCGCACTCCCGGCCCTCGAGCACGAACCGCCGGCAGCCGTCGCGGAGATACTGCTCGAGCAGGCCAGGGGACGGGACGTGGAGGAACGTGCGAATGCCCGCGCGCTCCAGCTCGTGGGCCTGATCGGGCCGGCCCGCCGGCGATCAGGGCCCACGGCGGCCGGACCGCCCGCACCACCGCGAGCTGCTCGGCGCGCAGGTCCGGCGGCACGAAGCCCAGGATGCCCACGCCCCAGGGCCGGCCGATCGGAGCCAGCCGGTCGGCCGTCGCGTGCAACAAGTTCCGGACCTCGTCGCCGCGGAGCATGGCCAGGGCCAGGAACGGCAAGCCGCCGCCGTCGGCCACGGCCTGGGCAAAAGCGGCCACGTCGCTGACCCGCGTCATCGGCCCTTGAAGGATCGGGTAGCGCGTGCCCAGCTCGACGGCCAAGGGTGCCGACTCGGCCAGCGGCCGGACCGCCCGCGCCGCGGCGATTCCCTCGGCGATCGACCGTTCGACAGCCTGGATGATCCCTCCGACCGTCACGTGCTGGTCCGCCAGCCGACCCGCCAAGGCGGCATCCTGGCCGACCGGCGGGCATTGTCCATCCCTCCAGCCGACCTCCGCGCGCAACGCCTGCGCCCACGCCGCGCCCCCTTCATCGGCCGCCGCCCGCAGCCGCGCCAGGGCCTCCGAACCCGGCATGGCGAAGACCCGGATCCCGGACAACCCCGCTGGGCCGACCACGGTCGTCTCGCTGCCGTCCCACCGCGCGACGCGGGCGCGCCAGTCCGGACCCAGGGGCGATTCCCGGGCCAGCAGGAGTGCGCCGTCAAGCACCACGCCCGCCGCGCCCGCGGCGAAGCATCCCGCGGCGACCGCGCCGCCGATTCCGCCCCGAACCCAGACCGGCACCCCCCCCGCGGCCAGGGCCGCCTGCAAGAGCACAAACGAGGATTCCGCGCCGCAACGGCCGCCCGCCTCGTGACCGGAGACAATCAATCCATCAACCCCGGCGGCCACGGCTTGAGCCATCTCCAGCCGCGACGTCGCTTCACCCAGGACCAGCCAACCCTGGTCCCGGGCCGCTCCGACCGCCGCTCCCAACCCAGCCGGGCCCGTGCCGGCCACCGGCAGCCAGACCACCCCCATCCCGGACACCTCCCGCAAGACCCGGCCGCTCTCCAGCATCTCCTCGCTGGAAAGCCGCACCCCGAATGCAGCCGCCGTCAAGCGGCCCACTCGAGCCATCGCCGCGACAGTTCCGTCCCACGCCGATTCCAGATCCAGAACCCCCAGCGCCGCGGCTCGACAGGCCGCCGCGACGACGTCAGTCCCTTCCAGGCCGGCGGGTGCCAGCGCCAACACCCTGGGCAGCGTTGCAATCATCACCGGTGCGTGCCTCCCCAGTCGCCAGACGATCAAGCTAGTATACCCGATAGAACGGATTGGCTGGTAAGCCCCGCGTTTTAACGGTTTTGGATAAACTAGATTGCCTGACGAGTTTGGGTATTTCAGGAGGTCTCGCCGCCCCCAATTCCCAAGATCGAGTGGGGCCGATCGGTCCCGAGGCGACCTTGGAATCGGCGATTTTGGAATCCGGAATGCTTGGTGACTTGCTTGAAAAAGTTGGGCCGATCGCTGTGGTGGGCGGGTTTGGGAAGGGGATTTGCAATCGAGAATGCTTGGTGGAACGCTTGGACAGTCTGAGCAGGTGAGACCGAGATTTTGGGATTGGTGCCCTGGGGGCGGCGGAAGGGAGCGGGTGCGAAGGACATTCTGGTGCCGAAGATGCGAAATGAGGCTCCGCCGAATCGTCACAACGTGGTAAGGTAAGGAGACGTCGCCCTGTGCCGGGGCGGCGTGATCCAGGGATGGGCATTTGCCTCTCAGGAGGGGAGGGAGGGATGGCGTTGAACAAAGCAAGGGTTCGGACCTCGCTCCGATGGGGCTTGGGTTTGGCGATTGTGGTGGCCGTGGTGGGTCGGTGTGAGGGGTCGGAGCTGGGGACGGCGGCCCTGGCCGCGCAGGCGGTGGGATGGTCGCAGCCTCGGCTGGTGCTCCTGCCGGCGGCGACGCGGGTGGGCGACAGCGCCCCGGAGGGTTGGAGCCACCTGGTGATGAAGTCGATCCCGCGGCTGGTGTCGGGGGATCGCGACACCTTGCCGGCCTCGGCGTCGAAGACGGCGTCCTTGTTTCGCACGGTGATGCTGGCGGACGTGCAGCCGGTGGGCCTGGACAAGGAGTACATCCTGTCGCGGATCGGCATCGGCATGTGCGTCCCGGCCCGCGACGGCAAAGATGAAGACATCGTCGTGGCTTCGGACCGGCTTCAATCCTTGAGCATCCGCCTCTCGACGATCGAACAACTGGTCCTGGACATTGCGGAGGGGGAGCTGGCAGAGGCCCGGATCGTCGCCCGGACGCCGACCTTCGCGCTGTTGCGCACGCCTGCCATGTTGGTGGTCGCCGGCAAGCACCGCAAGGTCGATCTGTACTATGCCTTCTGCGTCGATCGCGCCACGGGGCGGCTGCACGTGGGGGTCTGGTCGATGTGGCCTGGGACGAATCCTCAGTCACCGCCGCCGGCGCTGATCGAGCTGGCTCCCAGGACCCGCTTCGACTGTGCGGTGGATGTGCACGCCAAGCGGCTGCTGGGCACGATTCCCCTCACGTGGTCGTTCGCGATGCGGAAGCTGCCGCCGGGCCGCCCGGTCGACGTCCCGGCCACACTGGGTCAACCGATCGTGACCGTGGCCCGGCATCCTGCCGAGGTCGACGCCGCGGAGCTCGAGCGGATGCTCCGCCAGGCCCTGTCCCCAACACCCGACTCCGCCGCCAAGCGGGTCGGTTATCAGACCTTGCCTCCGCCCGCCTATCGCGAGTCGGGGCACTAGACCGGCAACTCTCGATTGGTTGTGCCTGAACCCAATGATCTTCCCGTCCTTGCTCTCTTGCCTGGTTTCACGCCGCTGGCTTGACCCGCAGCGGGAACGCACGCTACGCGCAGGCCCTCGGCGTGGACCTGAAGCTCCTGGTCGAGGAGCCCCGCGAGCCCGAGAGCCGCGCGTGATACCCGAGCCCCCTCAGCCGATCCTCTCGATCGCCTCGACCGTCCGGGCCCGGTCCAACTCGGCGTAGATCTCGGTCACGACCGGCGTGGAGTGCCCCGGGTAGCGGACCATCAGCTCCGCGACCGTGAGGTCCGCCCCCGGGAGAAGTCAGCGGCCGTTGGCCAGCCACGCGGCGATCAGCCGGTCATACTCGGCCCGGCGCTCGGGGGGTGCCGTGCTTCCCGAGGTAGAAGTCGCGGCTGTCGAGGGTCACGACGGCCTGGCCGGACGCCGTGCGGAGGCTGGAGCTGGGGGTGCGCGGGGATCGAGCGGACATTGGGACCATTCTCCGTATCGTACGGAGGCTCTGGGTCTCGGTGCCGCTGCGCCGGGCCCCCGGCGAGTAAACTCAAGGTGAGTCTTCGGCGTACCTTACGTCGAGTGGGCGATACAGGACTTGAACCTGTGACCCCCAGCGTGTCGAGCTGGTGCTCTAGCCAACTGAGCTAATCGCCCGTTCCTGGATGATATCCGCCGCAACCCCCGGAAAGCCAGGGAAATCCCCGGAAAAACCGCGGATTTCGCTCGTTTGAGCCGGCCCGAGGGAAGCCGGAGATTTGACCGCCCCCTGGTCAGCCCCGTATTCGAGTTGCGAGGTTTCGACACGTCTCGGCGATCACCAGCGTGGTCCCACGGGCCTGACCGCGGAGACAGTCGCGATGGCGACCCGAGGTTCACCGCGGAGATCGCCGAGACCGCGGAGATGGGGACAGAGCCAGGAGGGCGGGTCGGCAGGGTCCGGGGGACGGAAGCCCGATTCGCTCCCGGTCGTCTCCTGGGCGTGTTCCTCGGCGGTCTCTGCGGTCTCTGCGGTGAATCCGTCCCCTCCCTCGCGGCGGTGCGACGGGTGGTCCAAAAGGTGGTGATCGCCCAGGAGTGTCGAGGTTTCGCGGAAGGATGCCAGGCTCAGAGCGTGTCCGAGAAGCCCCACGGAGGCAAGAGGCCACGATCCGGGCCAGCGACTGCCTGCTCGTACACCCTCAGAATGATCATACGGGTCGGTCACTTCCAGGAAAGCCCAGAGGCTGAAGCCGCCGCGGCGGCGCCGCAGGGGGAGATCGTCGGCGCGCGGCCGGCGAGCGACTCGAGCCCGGCCGCTGGCGGCGACGGTCAAACCTCCAGGATCTCGGCCGATTTCTTGTCGGCGGCCTCGTTGACCTTGGCCTCGTACTGCTTGGTCAAGGACTGGATCTCCTCCTTGCAGGTGGCCAGGTCGTCCTCGGTGAGGATCTTGCTGGCTTGTTCGACGTCAGCCTGCTTGTTGGCGTCGCGGCGGATGTTCCGGATCGCCACCCGGGCCTCCTCGGCCAGCTCCTTGACCCGATTGACCAGTTTCTTGCGCTGCTCGACGGACAACGGCGGGACATTGAGCCGGACCACCTTGCCGTCGGAATGGGGCGTCAGGCCCAGGTCGCTGGTCTGGATCGCCCGGACGATGTCGCCGATGACGGAGGGGTCGAAGGGGCGGATCAGGATCTGCTGGGGCTCGGGCGTACTCAGATTGGCCATCTGCTTCAGGGGCGTCGGCGAGCCGTAGTACTCGACCCGGATCGATTCGACCAGCCCCACATTCGCCCGACCCGTCCGGATGCCCCGCAACTGCTCGGCGAGCAGGGCCAGGCTCTTCTCCATCCGCTCGTCCGCCTCCAGCGCGATCTCTTCGACGCTCATACGTCACCCTCGCTCTCCTGGACCGACACGTCGGAGCCGCACGATCGCGTGATCGTCGATCTCGGTCACACGTCCGTCAACTCGGGTTATTCTAACACGACCCGCCGCCCACGCGATGCGCCGGGATCGGCCAACTCGCCGGTTTTCTTCACGGCGATGGCGGCGCCGGCCGCGGCCGCGGGGTGTTGCTGACCCAGGTGCCGATCGGCTCCCCCGCGATGGCCCGCTCGATGTTCCCGTCCTTCTTGAAGTTGAATACCAGGATCGGTAGGCCGTTCTCCATGCACATGCCGATGGCCGTCATGTCCATGACCTTCAGCTCATCGCGCAGGACCTGCTCGTACGTCAGGTGCTCGTACAGGACGGCATGGGCGTTCCGCTCGGGATCGGCCGAGTAGACCCCGTCGACACGGGTGGCCTTGAGCAAGACCTCGGCGCCCAGCTCCTTGCCCCGCAAGGCGGCCGCCGTATCGGTCGTGACGAAGGGACTGCCCGTCCCGGTGGCCAGGATGACGACCCGGCGTTGGTCCAGGTGCGAGAGGGCGCGCCGCCGGATGAACGGCTCGGCCACCTCGTCCATGCGGATCGTCGTCAGGAGCCGGGTGGCGCACCCTTCTTTCTCCAACGCATCCTGCAACGCCAGGCCGTTGATCACCGTCGCCGTCATGCCCATGTAATGAGCCGTGGCCTCCTTGATCACGTCGGAGCCGCGACTCAGTTGCGCCCCGCGCAAGATGTTCCCGCCGCCGACCACGATCGCCAGCTCCACCCCCCGGGCCGCCACCCGCGCAGCCTGGCGCGCGATCCGGCTGACCTCCTCCAGGCTGATGCCCCCTTCGCCCGGCCGGCAGAAACTCTCCCCCGAGAGCTTGAGCAGGACCCGATGAAAGACCGGTGGGCCGGCGGGGGCGGTGGTGGTGGAGTCCATGGATTCCAGTCCTCTTTGTTATTGGTTATTAGTTATTAGTTATTGGTTATTGGTCATTTGTCGTCTGTCATTTTGGAACGGGCACCGGCCGACCCTCGTGACCCATGACCGATGACAAATAACTAATAACAAATAACCAATAACTATTGAGATGAACCGACGACGAACCGGGCGAACCGGGCCACCGAGATGTTCTCGCCGGTCCGGGAGTTGACGGCCAGGATGACGTCGCGGATGGACTTGGTCTCGTCCTTGACGAACTTCTGGTCGAGCAGGACGGCCTCGGCGTACCAGGCGTTGAGCTTCCCTTCGGCGATCTTCTCCTGGATGTTCTGGGGCTTCTCGGCGACCTGCGCCAGGAAGATCCGCTTCTGCTCGGCGACCACCTCCTCGGGAACGTCCTCGCGACGGACGTACAAGGGGTTGGCCGCCATGATGTGCAGGGCCAGGTCCTTGGCCAACTGCTTGAATTCCTCATTGCGGGCCACGAAGTCGGTCTCGCAGTTGAGCTCGATCATCACACCCGACTTGGCGTCGTGGTGGATATAGACCTCGATCCGGCCGGCCTTGGCGGCGCGGCCGGCGCGGAGTTCGGCCTTCTTCAAGCCGCGCTCCCTGGCCAGGGTTTCGGCCTTGTGCAGGTCGCCGTTGGCTTCTTTCAGCAGCGCCTTGCACTCCATCAGTCCCAGCCCGGTCTGCTTGCGAAACGCGTTGACAGCCTGAGCCGTGATCTCGGGCATCGGCATGACTCCTCGTCCTGGTGCGGAGGCACCGCGAATCGGTGGCGCGGTCCACCTGGGGTCTGGGGCGATCGCGGGCCGAAATCGCAGGTGCCTGATGAATTGGAATTCCTCGGGATTGACCAAAACGAAAACGGGGTGGTTTCCTGGGAGATTGCGGTCGGGCCAGGGGGCGGCTGCCGGCTCGGTTCGGGATCGTGCCCGTGCCCAACCCAACCCCAGCCGAGCCCAGCCCAGCCCAGCCCAGCTGCCGCGCGAAGTCCCGACCCGAGCCGAGCCGAGCCGGTCGGCGGGGCCAGGCGAGGACCGGGTTGCGGGCGTTGATGCGGGCCCGCCCGAGCGGCGCCTGTCCTGCTGGGCCGGGGAACCTGGCCTGTCAGGTTCCCTCGGCGGGGGCAGGCTCACTCGCCGGCACAGGGACCGGCTCGGCCACGGCGGCCAGGTCGGCCGGTGGGGATTCCGGCTGTGATTCGGGTGGGGCCTGGGCCGGGGACCCCGCCGGTTCGGCGAGCGGTCCGGATTCGCGTGGTCGGACCGGTCCGCGCTGGCCATTTCCCCCCCGCGCCGGCCCGCGCCGCCGGTCCCGATCGCGATCCCGGTCACCCCGGCCGGCGCCGGGTTCGGTCGTCGCCGCGGCCTCCACCGGGGCGGCGGCCTTCCCTTCGAGGATGGCCTCGGTCAGCCGGTTGATGACCAGCTCGATCGACCGCATGCTGTCATCATTGCCGGGGATCGGCAGGTCGATCAGGTCGGGGTCGCAGTCGGTATCCAGGAGAGCGACGACCTTGATGCCGAGCTTCCGCGCCTCGGCCACCGCGATATGCTCCCGGCGGGGGTCGATGACCAGCAGGGCCTCGGGCAGACGGTTCATGAAGCGGATGCCGCGGAGGTTCCGCTCGATCTTCCGCCGCTCCCGGCTCAAGGTCGAGATCATCTTCTTGGAGTAACTCAGCGCCTGCTCGCCATCCAGGATCGACTCCAGCTCCTCCAGCCGCTGGAGGCGGCTGCGGATGGTCCGGAAATTGGTCAGCGTCCCTCCCAGCCAGCGTTCGGTCACATACGGCATCCCGGAGCGATTGCACTGCTCGATGATGGTGTCGGCGGCCTGGCGCTTGGTGCCGACGAACAAGACCAGGCCGTGGGAGGCGGCCACCCGCTGGAAGAATTTGATCGCGCGGAGCAGGCCGCGGACCGTCTCTTTCAAGTCGATGATGTGAATCAAGTTGCGCTTGCCGTAGATGTACGGCTTCATCTTGGGGTTCCACCGGCTGGCGCGGTGGCCGAAATGGACCCCTGCATCAATCAAGTCCTTCACCACGATCGCCACGAAGAATCCTCCCCAGCACGATTTTCCTGGTCCGGCCGCAATCCCCCGGGCGATGGCCGCGGGGCGGCCTTGCATGGGCCCCCGATCGGACAATCCACGTGAATGGTAGTTTATCGGTTACCGGCCGCGGCGTCAAACCCCGGGCGATCGGCCCAGTCACCCGGCAGGGCAGACCGCCGCGCGGCGCGAAGGCGCGGAGTGGCTCCGCGAGGTTCTCCGCCCAGGGAGGCAGCTCGCCAAGGAGTGCCCAGGCGCGGCGCGGGCCGCCGGCTTCGAGCGGAGGAGGCTCCATCGCGCCCGGCATCGCCTGGGAGCCGTGAGTCAGCGCGAGGGCTTGGGCAAGCAATCGATCGGCTCCTGGGCCTTGGCGGATGGGCTCCCCGATGGCGGTGACCGCTCCATCGATCCACAAGTGCGCATCCCGGAACTTCCCCGCTGGGTCGCGCACCACCACGATCCGGATCGGGCGCAATCCCAGCACCACGGGCCCGACCGCCGTATCGGCCAGGACGCGCAGCCGCCGCGTCACCCCGTGGATGGTCACCTCGATGTCCGGCCAGGCCCGAGGCCCTCGGCCACGGCGATTGCGGTCGGCCCACAGGGCTGCATCCCGCGGGCTGGGCAGCCGCGGCCCTTTCGTCGGCTTGCGGCCCGGCTTGCCGGGGGGCTGGGGCGGCCCGCAGGGTTCGTTGTCTCGGTGAGGCGGACAATCCGGCAGGGACAGGGGCCCTGCGGCCGGGAACCTCCCGGGTCTGGGCGCATTCGACCCGGCTCGGCTCGGATGGACGCGCAGCGCCGCACCAAGGGGTCGTCGCGGCGGCTGCGGTCGGCAAGCTTGCGGGGCCTGCGCGGGGCCTCTATGATGATGCCGGCCGGGGCAGGTCTCCGGTCCGTCGCTCGGTCCCCGATCGATGCCCTCCGTCCACGCACCTGGGGTGTCCTCTCATGTCGCGCTCCTGCCGCACACCATGGTTTCTGCTGGCGATGGCCGTGCTCATCCCAACGTCGCGCGGCGAGAATCAGCAGGCCCCGCCGAACTCCGCGCCGGGAGCGGAAGCCTCCCGTGTCTACGGCGAGTGGCGGATCCGGATCCGGCCCGACCAGGGGCCGGCCTACAACCGGCTGATCGAGCAGTCCGGGCTGCCGCTGTTCCGCGCGGCCGGGGGCCGGATGGTCGGCTGGTGGACCACCCTGATCGGCGACCTGTACGAGCACGTGACGATCTGGGAATACGATGGCATGGCCGCCTTCGAGCGGGCGATCCAGTTCCTGTCGAAGGACCCGGCCTTTGCCCGGTTCGTGGCGGCGCGCGACCCGCTCCTGGCCGGCGAGGAGAGCCGATTCCTGCGGCTGGCTCCCGGCGGGGCGCGGCCGGCCCTGTCTGAGCCGGCCCCGTTCGTCGTGCACGAGCTCCACCGCGTGCCCCTGGCCCGCCGGGACGCCTACCTCGCATTCATGACCGGGCGGGGCCTCGAATTGCTCAGGTCGCACGGCTTCCGCCCCGCCGGTCCCTTGGTCGTCGACGTGGGCCGATGGACCGAGGTCACCTACCTGTTCCGATTCGACAGCCTGGCCGAGCGCGAGCAAGGGATGGCCCAGTTCGCCGCGACCGCGGATGGACGGGCGTATGTCCAGAAGGTCGGTGAGTTCGTCGAGGATGTCGCGACCCGGCTCCTGGTCCCGGCACCGTTCGCCAGGGCGGCGCCCGCGGGGGAGACTCCCGCGAAGCCCGGGGCGACGACCGGGTCGCTGCCGCACCGCGAGCCGGTCGCCCCGGGGGTCTATGCGGCCGGCTTCTCGGACCGTCACCGCTCGGCCAACTGCGGCTGGGTCGCGCTGAGGGAGGAGACTCTGCTGATCGATGTGCCCCGCGGGAGCCCGGTGCCCGACTTCCTGGCCCTGGTCGCCGCGACCACCGGCAAGCCCGCCCGGACGCTCGTGCTGACACACGCCCAGGACGGAGACTCGCCCCTTCTCAGGTCCCTGGTCGAACAGGGGATCCGCCGCATTCTGACCTCGCCCGAGGCGCGCGCCCGGCTGCTGGCGCACCCGGGTGGCCTCGATCCCGCGATCGTCCGCGCCCTGCCGGACCGCACTCCCATCGGCGACGACTCCGTCGCGGTCGACTTCCTGCCGATGGATCACGTGGCGGCCGAGACCGGCGCGGCGGCCGTTTCCCTGCCGGGCCGGGCGGTGCTCTTCACCGGCCCGATGGTCGTGAACGGCCCGCGCGCCCCGCTGGCCGGCAGCGACACGGCGCGCTGGGTCGCGGCCCTGCGGCGGCTGGAGGGCCTCGCGCCGGTGCAGGTGGTCCCCGGGTTCGGCTCCTGGGGCGGCCCCGAGCTGCTGGCACGCCAGCGCCGGTTCCTGGCCGAGCTGCGGCGGCAGGTCGGCTACCACATCGCCCAGGGCCGGCCCCACGCCGAGCTCGCCGACCAGGTCCGCCTGCCCGCGGACTGCTTCGTCTGGATGCCCTATGACACCCCGACCGCGGAGGACCTCGAGCACGTCTACCGGGAGCTGACGATCCCGATGGCTCCCTTCCACGGTGTCGCCCCGACCCCATCGGATCAACGGCCCCAGGCTTTGGTCCTCATCGGCGACCAACCCCATGAGCCCGGCCATCTCGAAGAGGGCCTCCAGCCGGTCTTCGACGCCACCGGCGTCGTCCCCCACTTCACCGTGGATGTGCGCGCCCTCACGGCGGAGAACCTCGCCAGGGTGCAGCTCCTGGTGATCCTCCGCGATGGCTTGCAGCGCCCCCAGCGGGCCCCGAGCACGCATTTCCTCTGGATGACACCCGAGCAGCAGCGCGCGGTGGTCAGGTTCGTCGAGGGCGGCGGCGGGTTTCTCAACCTGCACAACGCCATGGGTCTGTATCCCCCCCGTGGCCCCTACCTCGAGCTGGTGGGCGGGCGCTACATCGGCCATGGCCCGCTGGAGCGGTTCCGGGTCGAGGTCGTCGACCCGGATCACCCCGTCACCCGGGGCGTCCGGGCCTTCTTCGTGGCCGATGAGCAGCACACGCCGCCCTATGACGAAGGGCGCGTCCACCTCCTGCTGCGCAACCGCTCCGACGACGGCAAGGTCGCCGCCGCCGGCTGGGTCCGCGAGCCGGGCCGGGGGCGGCTCTGCCACCTGGCCAACGGCCATACCCGCGAAGCCCTGCTCCATCCGATGTATCAGCAGCTCCTCCGCAACGCCGTCCGATGGTGCCTGCGACTGGAAGACTCCGGCGCGCCGACCCACGCCGCGATCGAGGAGTCATCGCGGAGGCGGCCCGCGTCCTGAAAACCCCTGATTCCGGCAGTCTTCCCGCCGGTCTCCCCGGGCGGGACCGGATTTCGGGAGACACCCCGGCGCGACGGAATCCACACGCAATCTCTCCAATGAAACAAGACCTTGACAACTCGAACCCCGGACCGTAAAGGATAAGTTTGGCTCGCGACGACCGAGGACTGCCGCGGGGGCAGGTCCTTACGGTCGTTCGGGGCCGTCGGCCCGGAACCGCGGCGTTCGGGCGGCCGGCCCCGCGGCGGCGAGTTCCACCTGGCTTTCTTCGTCCCCGAGGAGGACGTCATCGGACCGATTGAGCGCGGTTTGAGGGTGAACGAACAGATCCGCATTTCCCCCGTGCGGGTCATCAATGCCGAGGGCGTGATGCTGGGCGTCATGCCGACGAGCAAGGCGCTGGAGACGGCCCGGGAAACCGGCCTGGACCTGGTCGAGGTCGCTCCCAACGAGCGGCCTCCGGTTTGCAAGATCATCGACTACGGCAAGTTCAAATACACGCAGAAGAAGAAGCTCTCCAAGCAGAAGCAACACCAGGTCCACATCAAGGAGATTCGCGTCCGGCCCAAGACCGGCGACCACGACATCGAGGTCAAGGTCAAGCGAGCCCGCGAATTCCTCGAGCACAAGGATAAAGTCCTGGTCAATGTCCTGTTCCGCGGCCGGGAGTTGGCCCATATCGACGAGGGCCGCAAAGTGATGCAGGAAGTGCTCGACGCCCTCGAGGAAGTCGGCAAGATCGAGAAGACTCCCTCGATGGAGGGAAAACGGATGACCGCGATCATCGCGCCGCGGGTCTAGAATGGGTGAGCCAGCCGCCCTGGGCTGGCAACTGGCAGCCGAGGGCGGCTGCCCCACCGTCAGCCGGCCGCGCTGCTGGCGGCCGGCGGCCGGTCCCGATCTGCGCTGCAAACCCGTGCGACGGCTAGGCGCGCGGCGCGGCGATCTGGTACATTCAGTCCTCGATCGACCCTGACGACGGCCGGAAAGAAAGAAACGGCGACCATGCCCAAGATCAAGACCCACAAGGGGATGAAGAAGCGGTTCAAGGTCACGGCCACCGGGAAGGTCCTGCACAAGCGGGCCGGCTCCTCCCACCTGATGAGCCACAAGAGCGGCAAGCAGGTCCGGCGGTTGCGGAAGAAGTCCGCGCTGAGCGTCGCCGCCGAGGCGCGGCGGATCCGCACGGCGATGCTCGAGCAGCCGGGCCAGAATGCCGACGACGTGCACGCGCGCAAGATGGCGGCGCTGGCCCGCCGGTCGGCCCCGCCGCAGACCCCGGCCCCGGCCCCGGCCGGTGAGCCCGGCGCCGCCGAATCGCCCTGAGACGCTGATGCCCACCGATGGTAGGAGCCGGCTCCGTCCGGCGACTCTTCGATCCGCTTGAGTTGAGAGAGAGCCCAGCGATGCGTTCGAAAAGTGGTGCCGCGCGGAACCGGTCCAAGAAGCGGATCTTCCAGGCCGCCAAGGGATTTGTCGGCGGCCGCCGCCGCCTGCTGAAATCGGCCAAGGAGACCCTGCTCCGGGCCGGGATGTTCGCCTTCCGCGATCGCCGCGCCCGCAAGCGGGATTTTCGCAAGTTGTTCATCATCCGGTTGAGCGCCGCCGCCGAGATGCGCGGCCTCCGCTACAGCCGCTTCATCCATGGACTGCGGCTGGCCCGGATCGCTCTGGATCGCAAGAGCCTCTCGGAACTGGCCATCCACGACCCCGAGACCTTCGACGCGATCGTCGCCAAGGCCCGGACCGAGCTCGACCAGCACGACGCGGCCGTCCGAGCCCGCCAGAAGGCCAAGACCGCCTGAGTGCTCCAGGCGACAGCCAGGCTCGCCCGGCGCGGGAGGTGGAACCGCGAGTCCGGGCGCGGTGTCGGAATCGTCGCCAGGGCCGGGCACGCGCCGCGTCCCGCCGAGAGGAGACAAGACGAGACGAAGACCTCGGGGCCGTACCGGACTCTTCCATGACATGAGCGCGACCGACACCCTGTCCGATGCCCTGGCCGATCTCGAGGCGATGCTGGCCGCCGGCCGGGCGGCGTTCGAGGGATCGCCGACCCCCGAGGCCCTCGAGGCGCGTCGCGTCGAGTTCCTCGGGCAGAAGCACGGGCGCGTCCGGGCCGCTCAGGAGCGGCTCAAGGCGCTGGACGCCGCGGCCAAGCGGGTCTACGGCCAGCAGTTCAACGCCGCCAAGGCCGAACTCGAAGCCACCTTCGAGACCGCCAAGGCGCGGCTCCAGCGCCGCACGACCGACACGACGGCGCTCGACGTGACCCTCCCGGGAATCCCGACCCGGTTGGGACACCGCCATCCCTTGACCCAGACCGCCGATGAGCTGATCGATCTCTTCGGCCGGTTCGGCTTCGCCGTGGCGCGCGGGCCGGAAGTCGAGGACACCTACCACAATTTCGACGCGCTGAACATCCCACCCACGCATCCGGCCCGCGATCCGCTCGACAACTTCTACCTGGCCGTCGGTGGCGGCCCTACCGGCGCAGCCCAGGCGGGTCACTGCATGCTCCGCAGCCAGACCAGTACGGTGCAGATCCGCGTCATGACCGCGCAGGCCCCGCCGGTGCGGGTCATCGCCATCGGCCGGGTCTACCGGCCGGATACCGTCGACGCCACCCATTCGTTCATGTTCCACCAGGTCGAGGGCCTGATGGTCGACCGCGGTGTGACCATGGCCGACCTCAAGTCCGTCCTGCGGCTGTTTGCCCAGAGCTACCTGGGACAGGATGTGCGGATCCGGTTCCGGCCCTCGTTCTTCCCCTTCACCGAGCCCAGCGTCGAGGTGGATATGCTCTGGCATGGCGGCGTCCGTTGGGTTGAAATGGGGGGAGCGGGCATGGTCGACCCCAACGTCCTCCGCGCCGTCGGCTACGACCCGGAAGAGGTCACCGGCTTCGCCTTCGGGCTGGGGATCGAGCGGCTTTGCATGCGGCGCCATGGGATCGACGACATCCGGCTGCTCTACCAGAATGACGTGCGGTTCCTGCGCCAGTTCTGAATCAGGGCTGGGGACCAACGACCCGCGTGGAACCGGCGGCAAGACGGTCTGTCCCGCCGATTGAATGGAATGGAGTCTCTGCCACTGGACCCAGTTCGCGGCGGCAGATCGGGATCTCGGCCCCAGCAATCGCCAATCCGGAACCGAGTTGTTATCGTGTCGAGACGCGACTCCGGCTCGCGCCGACCCATCGAATCGAGCCAAATCAACGTCTTCTTCGAGGCCCTGAGCATGGACACCGAACCGAGCCGGGTGATCGTGACGCTCAGCGCGAGTTCGTCGGCCGCTTGCGTTCATCACCGGGATTTTCCCGAGATCCGCGCGGAAGGCAGCTCGCCCAAGGAAGCAGCCGCACACCTGGTTAACCAATTGACCCGTACCCTGGATTCGGCGCTGACCGACTGGCGGCGCGATCGCGTGAATGAAGCGATCGCGGATGTCCGGGCATTCGTCGAGCGGGAGAACTGAACCGGTCCCTCACCGTGTGAGGCAGCCGCCCCCGGCTGGCAGGGGCAGAAGGGCAGCCGGGGGCGGCTGCCCCACCGAGGTCGCCGCGCATGACCACCGAGATCGCCGATGTCCCGCCCGCTGCCGGCAAGACGGGTCTGGTGCGCGAGCTGGGCACGATCGACGCCACGATGATCGTGATCGGGGCCATGATCGGCTCGGGGATCTTCATCACCTCGGCCGAATCGGCCCGGCTGGTGGGCGCGCCGGGCTGGCTGCTGGCGGCCTGGGCCCTCTCCGGGTTGATGACCGTCAGCGGCTCGATCGCCGCGGCCGAGATCGCCGCCATGATGCCCCGGGCCGGCGG
>JAJPJC010000565.1 GCA_021324445.1 Isosphaeraceae bacterium | reverse complement strand
GTCAGGTCGGTGGGGTTGATGCCGCCGTAGGTGCTGGCGTTGGCGTCGGTGAGCTGGAGGGTGCCGCTGGCGGTGCCGTCGCTCTCCCAGAGCTGGGTGCCGTGGGTGGAGTCACTGGCGGCGAAGAACAGCTTGCCGTTCATCACCACCGGCGGCGAGGTGATCGTGGCGGCGACGGGGAACGGGACCGCGGTGAGCGTCCCCGTCAACAAGGCCCGGCATTCCAGATTCTCGGCCTGGAGCTGAGGGCGAACACTCCGCCTGCGGGCCTTCGGCGTGGGTACGCAGCGTGTGAGTTGCACGAACATGGGATTGCCTCTCGAGGAAGTTCAGGGAAGTCAATCCGGCGCGGCCTACCTTGGACAGCCTGCGTTCCTCGCGGGGGTTCGCCGGCACGCGGACCTCCCCAGTCAAGCAACATCCAGCATTGATTGAACGATCGAAACCAGCGACCGCGTCCGCTCGGTCAGGAACGATGAACATCGCCTTGGTCGCCCAAGGCGGGCGGAGATGCACCGGGAGGTCCGAGCCGACGCGGCCCGGGTCCGGGGGCAGGGTCTGGAACCAACTGATGAGTCGTCACGGTAGGGGCCGGCAAGTTGATGCGTCGCGGCCACACGTGGCCGCTCGGCTTCCCACGAGGGGGCTGTCCGCCCCGGGAAAACGCTTGGTGCCGCATTCGGTGCTCAAGACGCGCCAGGGCATCTCCAGGGCCAGCATAGCCCCGGGGAGGAACATCGTCTCAAGCTCATGTGTGATCGAGAGAGCGCGGCTTAGTTGAACAGGGGCCGAGACCGAAGTCAAGGAAATTCTCGTCGATGAGCATCTCTGGGGTCTTTGCATCGTTTCATCGATCAGCAGACCCAACCGAACTGTCGAAAAATCGCCTCGTCATGTTGCCATAATTCTCCCTCCTCCATGCACCACGGGCTGCACCAATTCATCAAAGTGATGCCGCCGGCTCACCCGCCGAAGGGCGGCCGACCCTGGGGTTTTCTGACCGCCGAGCCGCTCCCGCGGACCGATCCGCCCGAACAGCGGTTGGCCAGCTTCGCCGGGTCGCACCATGGGTGTCGCCTCCGCGGCACGCCTGACCCAATCCCCCACTTGCCTGGTTCTTTCTCAAGATGGCGAAACCTGGTGTTGCCTTTCCACCACACGGCAATCGCCGCCTCCGCTCGGGGGTTCGAACCGCCGCTTCCCGCCTCTGCGACCGTCTCCAGGACGCCGCACCGTAACCCTTGCGCAGAGTCTCACCATTCGGGAAAACTTCCCCAATCATCGAAAGACCCGCATTTGACAATGGTTGATCACTGGCTACTGAGCAGCAGCCATGCGTGGCGGCATTCGCTGGTTGCGACCCGCCGCCCGCCTGGGAGACCTGCTGGTGGCTTGGACCGCGACGGCAGTCCTCGCTGGAGCGAGTCTTCGTCGGGCGGATCAGGACGAGAACTGGCGATGGACGAATATAGTCAGTGGTGCTCGCGTCGTCAACGGCAAATACTCACATTTGCCAGGATGATTATTCCGCAATCACCATCATCAATGGAAGGCTTCCCCCATGCACGAGTGGGTACTGAGCCCAGGTGGGTGGTCGGGCGAGGGACCAGGCGCGGCAAGGATTGCGTTCTGAGAAGACTCGAAGGCCGGTGTTTCCGGCCTAACGGTCCCGGGTGCTCGGCCGGCGACGGGATCGCCCCGAGCTTCGGCGCCGCGGTGGTCGCTCCAGCCGTCGGCATCTTCCCTATAAGTCATATACGTCAGCGAACCGGTTCAGGCGCCAAGACGGATGGAAAAAGTCCACACGCAACCAGCAGCCGCAGAGGCCCCGCGCCGCGGGCACGGCGACCGCGCTGGTTCCGGAAACAGTGCCAAGCCTCCCCTCCTGGGAGAGCCGTCGATCACGAGACCGCAATCGATACGGCTGCCCGTGCCTTGCCGCGCCATCGAGGGACCGGAGGAGGGAGCGGCCCGCCGTCGCCACCCAGGAGTCGTCACTCCTGCGATCGCCGCGCTGCCGACGCGGCCCGCTCCCATCCCGCAACACCCAGGCTCCAGCCGGGTGAATCCGTGGGCCCCCCGGCTCTGCCAGGGGCCGGACGGCTGTTTCAGGCAGGCCGTGGTCCGTGGACAGTGGTCAGTCAGACCAGGACGGACCCCGTTCTTCGCCCGGATGGACGGTCTACCGCCTCCATCACAAGCGTTCCAGCCTCTCAAGATGTCGGTATTATGCCACGAGCTTTCGCCAGAATGGTGAAAACGGTACTCCCGCCGAGCAAGACCCCCTCGGTGCTGGAGACTCCCCCGATGGTGATCTGGCCCCCCTTGGCAAACTTTGTGGCGGGGAGGGTCGTCGCCAGGGTTACGGAGGTGCCCGAGGGGCTGAGCGTCGCCGAAAAACCGATCGGGTGGAGGACGGTCACGACCTTCTTCCTGACCTTCTTGGTCGATGCCCAGGCCACCTGGAAATCGCCCGGGTTGCCGGCGGTCCCCGGATCCATCGCCGTGCTGAACTGGAACACAAAGTCGACCACCGGTTTGCCGATCGGTTTGCCCTTCTTGTTGTGCCTGAGATAGGTCAGTATGATGCGCTCGCTGATGATCGTCGGCGTGGGTGTCGATGTCGGCGTGGTTGTCGGTGTCGGTGTCGGCGTCGGCGTGGGCGTGGGCGTGGGTGTCGGTGTCGGTGTCGGTGTCGGTGTCGGTGTCGGTGTCG
>JAJPJC010000276.1 GCA_021324445.1 Isosphaeraceae bacterium | reverse complement strand
TACAACGGCGTCACTCACCTCATTGCGCCCTGCGGCGCCGCCTCGCCGTCCGATCACCGCCCCTCCGATCGCGCAGCCGTCACCCGCTGCGCCGAGCCCGGCTCGGAGCGCAGGTAGGCAAAGATGTCACGCAGCTCCTGATCCGAGAAGGGGTCGAGAAGACCCTCGGGCATCAGCGAGGCATCCGACGAGGTGATCGCGTCGACCTCGGTTTCCCGCAAGGGAGTGCGGACCCCCTTGGCGTCGAGGACGGTGACCTTTCCCCCGCTATTCTCGGCCAGCAGTCCGGAGAGGACGCGGCCGTCGGTCGTGGCCACGTTGTACTGCTGGTATCCCTCGCGGATGACCCCATTCGGGTCGATCACGTTCGGCAGCAAGACGGTCAGGTTCTGCCGATCCACCGCGGTCAAGTCCGGACCGATCTTTTCCCCCTCGCCGAAGAGTTGATGGCAATTCAGGCAGGTCTTGACGACCAGCGGCTTGCCCCGAGTCGGGTCGCCTTTCTCCTTGGCCAGGATCTGGGAGACGGCCATGATCCGGCCCTGCTTCTCGCGGCTGGTCGCGGGTCGGACCCGGCCCCAAAGCTTCTCCGTCCGAGTGGTCAGCGCGGGCTCCTTGTGCAGGACGACGCGCCGGACCTGGTCGAGGGTGAAGTCCGCGGCGGGCAGCACACGGCTCTCCACGGCGGCGATCATCGCGGCGGACCACGCCGGGCGACTGACCAGCACGTCCCTGGCCGTGGCCTTCAGGCCGGGCGACATCGCCGGATACTGCCCGATCACGGCCGAGGCGATCTCGGGATCGTCATACCGCTGGAGGGCCAGCAGGGCCGCGTTGCGGACCGCTTCCGGCTCGCCGGAACGCAGGAGCCCGAGCAGGAGCGACCGGGAATCCGGCCGTCTCAGCTCGCCCAGCGTGCGAACGAACTCAACACGTTCCTGCGCCGGCAGCCGGTGGTCGGCCGCGCGGTCGAGCGCCAGCGCGCCGGTGCCAGCCAGTCCGAGCCGGAGTCCCAGGCGGATCAGCGCCGGGCTGGGATGACCCTGCTCCAGCATCGGCTTCAAGGCGGACGCCAGCGGCTGCGGAGCCCGGTCGAAGTGCTGGCCCTCCATCTGCTGCTCCATCGCCCGTACCAGCCGCTCGCGCTCGGCCGCCGTCGGCGCCAGCTCGAGGAGGCGAGCGCAGGCGAGGTAACCCTCCGATTGGCCTTCGGCCAGGTAGCGCCGCGCCAGCCGCTCCACGATGAACGCCCGCGCGATTGGCTTGTTCCAGCCCTCGGCCGAGCTCACGAGCTTCACGACGCGCTCGCGGTCGGAAATGGCCTTGTCCTCGATCGCCCACCACACGAGCAGCGGGATATGAAGGTCGGCGACGTCCTCGGCCCGGCCCAGCAGTTGTTCCACGATGGGCAGAGCCACCGGGCCAGGCAGCCGCTTGCAGGTGCACGCCAACTGGCTGCGGACCGTCGGACTCGGCTCGTGCTGCGCCAGCTCGACGAAGCGCCGGGCGAATTGCGGAGCGACCTGCCGTCGATCGCCCAGCAGGCGAACCGTCCAGGCGCGGATGTGCTCGCAACGGTGGCCGAGAAACTCCAGGGCGAGCTCCTCGGTCAAGCCGCCGCTGACGTGCAGGGCCCAGAGGGCTTCGAGCGCCAGCCGGTCGTCGCGCGCATCCCGTACCATCGCGACCAGCCGCGGGCCGACGGCCGGGTCGCGCCGCTCCATGAGGATGCGCCGGGCCTCGCGCGCGTACCATTCGTTCGGCCGGTCCAGCAGCTCGACCAGCTCGTCGCTGGTGAGCCGGCTCAGCGGCAACCGGGCGAGGGTGCGGGGAGTCGCTCCCTCGGGCACGACCCGCCAGATCCGGCCCGTGTCGCGGCTGGGCATATACCACTTGCTGCGGTCCTTCGGGTCGGTGTGGCTGATGTTGTAGTCGTACCAGTCGGCGACGTAGAGCGCGCCGTCGGGACCGACGAGGCTCTTGACCGGCCGGAACCAGCGGTCCGCCGAGACGATGAAGTCTTCCTGGAAGTGCGTGGTGAAGGTCGAGCCGGCGGGCTCGAGCCGGCTGACGCGCATCGCGTTGGCCCGCAGGTTCGGATAGATCACCGCCTGGTCGAACCGCGAGGGGAAGAGTCCTCCTTGGTAGATCACAAACCCGCCGGTCAAGGCGCTGCCGAGGAAGCCGTGGTGCCGGACGGGGTTGAAGTAGCCGAAGGAATAAGGGTTGTGGAGCGGGCCATGCTTGCCGAACCCCTTGATGTAATAAGCCCCCTGGACATGGTGGCAGAGCGGCTCGGTGGTGTTGCCGCCGGCGAAGAGCCGGCCCTGGCGATCGAAATCGATCCCCCAGGTGTTGCCGCCCCCCTCGGCGAACAGCTCGAACTCCTTCGTGACCGGGTGATACCGCCAGATCCCTTGCTGAAACTCGATCCCGCGGATGCTCGCCGTGACCGTGCTGCCCTGCGCTCCGTAGAGCCAGCCGTCCGGCCCCCAGGTCAGCGAGTTGGCGAAGGCATGGGCATCCTCCATACCGAACCCCTTGAGGAGGACCTCGGGGTCGCCGTCGGGCACGTCGTTGTGATCCTTGTCGCGGTAGAACAGCAGGTAAGGCGGCTGGACCACGAACAGCCCGTCATAGCCCAGCGCCATCCCCGAGGCCAGGTCCAGCCCGGTGACGAACTCCTTCGCCTTGCGGAAGACGCCATCGCCGCCGGCATCCTCGAGGATGACAATCCGGTCCGCGCCCTTGGGTCCGCCGGGGGGTGGTTCCGGGACCCGGTCGTACTTGGTGCGGAGATACTGATCCACCGCCACCGGTTTCAGCCCGTTCGGAGTCGGGTACTGCAAGTACTGAAGGACCCAGAGCCGGCCGCGATCATCGAAGGTGATGCACACCGGCTGGCGGACCGTCGGCTCGCTGGCGACCAGCTCGATCTGCAAGCCGCCCGCGAGCTTGAGGGCCTTCCTGGCCTCGGCGGGCGCGAGGGGCGGGGGCACGCCCGGGGGGACTGCAGGCGATTGGGCAGCCAGTCGGCCTTGGAGAACGCTCAGGACGGCGAGCACGGCGGCCGCTCGAATCATCATGGCAACGATCTCTCAGGAAACGGAAGTACCGCCAGTCTCAGGCGCGGTGCGTTGCAAACTCGCTCCATTATTCCGGGGGGTCCACATCTCAGTCAAATGGCTACCCCCGCGCCGTCAATCGGTTCCTCAAGCAGGGCCGATCCGTTCGGCACGCCGGGCCTTGCCACCGAGGATGAAGCTGGATTTCGTAGGGTCGGTGAAACCCACCGGTCACCAGGCCTGTCAAGGCCGTACGCTGGTGGGTTTCACCCACCCTACAAACATCAAGCCCGGCTCCCGAAACAGACTGTCAATCTTTCAATTCGAAACTCAGGTCATTGGATTGCCCTTTGACTTCCGCCGTCAGGCCCGATGTATCAGCGAGCTGATACTTTTTCGGGATCATATCTTTGGCACGCAAATACGACTTGACAACATCAGCCTGATTAGGCCGCCCCTTCGTCTTGGCGAGGGCACCTTCGTCGGGCTCCTTGGCGATGATCGACACCCGGTATTTTCCCGGCAACGCGCCGTCGCCGGGCGACTGGGTCGTCAGGCGATAGGCCCCCTCGCTGATATCGCCGCTGGCGGCTCGCCCGCCCTGCTCCTGCGGAGTGAACGTGATGGTCCCTTTCTTCACGGGTTCGGCCTTGTAGGTGATCGTGCCGGAGACGGGGTAGCGTGTGCCGATCCCGTCGTCCTGGCCGCAGCCGATGAGGGCGAGCACGCCGGCCGAGGCCAAGGAGACGCTCCAGGTGCGTGCCAGGCGCATGCCGATCATCATGGAAGGGTCCTTGATTGCTGAGGTGAGTCGTTCTCGTCGTCGTCGGATGCGTTTGGGGTCGGGCGTCTGCGCCGAGGCCCGCGCCCCCGCAGCTCGGGGGCGCGGGCCGGGCGCATCGCCCGCCGGATGGCGCCGAAGGAAGGCGCCGGAGGGGCGGGGCTCCGAGATCCGTTCAGTAGGCGTCGGAGCTGATCACTTCGCCGCCGTTGCGGCTGCCCAGGGCGCAGTAAGTGACCATGTTGATGCTTTGCTTGAGGAAGCGGACCGAGCCATCGGCCATGAGGAAGTTGGCCCCGCCGGGATGCATGCTCTTGAATCCCTTCGCCGCCGCGCCGAAGCGACACCCCAGCGGCGCCGAGGCCGACTGCCACCTCAAGGCGCAGGTCGGATCCGTGGCGGGGAAGGAATTGGAATTCCAGTTCAAGGGGACCGTCGTGCCCGCCGTGGGTTGGTTCCCGAATAAGACCTCGTCGGCGGTCTGGACGGGGATGATCTCGCCCCCGAGGATGGAATTGCTGGTGCCGTCGGTGGTGTTGTCAATCGAGGAGCACTGCCCGGTCCCATAATCGAAGAAGCCGCGGAGTTGCCCCGTTCCTAACGTGAAGCCGCCCGGCAGCCCGCGATTGGTGCCCCAGTACCCGTGCCAGCCGATGCGCGCGGTGCCGATCGGGAGGGTGGTCACGAACGGCGGCGTCTCCCAGGGAAGACCCCCATTCAACGGCCCGCCGGCGTAGTTGTCGCCGAAACTGCCATCATAGTTCGACACGGTCATGAGCGCGGTGGAGGTCCCGGTGGCCGGATTGATCGGCCCCACATCCAGGGCGAATTGGCCGGTGGGATTGATCGTGGGACTGCTCGGCGAGCCATAGCGACCCGATGGGAGCAGGCCGTTGCCGTTGGTCCCGTCCGACGGGCAGAGGTAGACGGCCAGCGGCGTGACCCAGACGGTGTACGCCTCCCCCTGGTCGTAGGCGGTGTACCCGGCGTCGGGGTTGGAGCCGAGGTTGATCGCATTGTAGACGGTGCTCTGTTCCAGGTAGGGAAGGACCAGGGCGCGCCAGGGCAAGCAGCTATCGTGGGCCCAGTTCGAGGTCCCTTCCGAGACCGCGCCCAGCGGGAATTTCCCATTCGAGGAGTGGTAGTTGTGGAGGGCGAGGCCGATCTGTTTCAGGTTGTTCGTGCACTGGGCTCGCCGCGCGGCCTCCCGCGCCGATTGGACGGCGGGCAAGAGCAAGGCGATGAGCACGGCGATGATCGCGATGACGACAAGTAATTCGATCAGCGTGAAGGCAGGGCGCGATCTCATGGCGATCTCCTTGGTGAAGTGAGCCTGGCGGCAGAGTGGCGGAGAGCGGCCTCTCGTGTCGCGGACCTGGACGGTTGGATGTTCGGACCTGAGCGACGCTCCTCTCTCGCGAATCCACCACATCAATGCGGCGGAAGAGGGCCTCCGATGATCCGTGAGGCCGGGCCGGAGTGGCACGGATTGTCCTCGACACCCCGGGGGGTCGCTCGGAGCCGGTCCGGCACTGGTCGAGGACGACTCGGACCACCCGGAGCCGGGTGGCGACCTCCGAGGATCCTTAATTAAGAAGACCGAAGCTAGCACGCCGTACCCGTTGCGGACAATGAGAATCCGAGTATTCTGGATTGAGATCCTTTGTCAGGGCAGTGGGGGCGATTCGATTCGATCCGAATCCGATCCGTTCCGGCCGGTGGCCGGGTCGTCCCCACTCCCCCCAGAAGGAGCGGACTCCCATGACCCGACGTCCACGGGTCGCGCTGCTGATCGAGACGTCCACGATCGTGGGGCGGCGCCTCCTCCAGGGCATCACCCGCTATTTGCGGTCCCACCGGTCCTGGTCGATCTTCCTGGAGCAGCGCGAGGTGGATACGGTGCGCCCGGACTGGCTCCGGACCTGGCGCGGTGATGGCGTGATCTCGCGCTGGAGTAGTCCCTACGTCGTCCAGGCGCTCCGCGAGCGCCATCTGGCGGCGGTCGATCTCAGCAACCGCCGCCCCGCGTTTGGCCTGCCGCGGATCAACCCCGACGATCAGGCCATCGGCCGCCTGGCGGCCGAGCACCTGTTGGAGCGCCGGTTCCCCTCGTTCGCGTACTGCGGGTTCTCCGGGGTCCTCTGGGCGACGCGCCGCAAGGAGGCGTTCCTCGAGGAGCTGGCCCGGGCCGGCCAGACCGGCCACGTCTACGAGTCCCCCTGGCGCGAGCCCGGCGCTCATCTCCAGGAGGACGAGCAAGCCCGGATCGGGCACTGGTTGCAAACGCTGCCGCGCCCCGTCGGCATCCTGACCCCCAACGACGTGCGGGGGATCGATGTCCTGGACGCGTGCCAGACCTGCGGTCTGAGGGTCCCGGACGAGGTCGCCGTCATCGGTGTGGACGATGACGCGTTGCTCTGCGAGATCTGCTACCCGCCGCTCTCCAGCATCGTCCCCAACACCGAGCAGATCGGCTACGAGGCCGCGGCGCTTTTGGACCAGCTTATGGAAGGCGACCGGGCGGACTTCGCCGAGCGCTTCGTCCTCCCCGTGGGAGTGACCACCCGGTTGTCCACCGATGTCCTGGCCGGCGGCGATGAGGACCTCGCGGCCGCCGTGCGGTTCATCCGCGAGAACGCCTGCCACGGGGTCACCGTCGCCGATGTGCTCGAGCATGTGGCGATCTCGCGGTCGACCCTCGAGCGGAAGTTCCGGTCGTGCCTGGGACGCTCGCCGCAGGCGGAGATCCGCACCGTCCAGCTCGCACGCGCCAAGCAGTTGCTCGCCGAGGCGGACCACGCGATTCACCGGATCGCCGAGCTGGTGGGCTACCAGCACATCGAGTATTTCAACGTCGTCTTCAAGCGCGAGGTCGGCCAGACCCCCGGCCAGTACCGCCACCAGGTGCGAACGCTCAAGACGCTGGGACCGCGCGTGGAGAGCGATTGAAGCTCCTTCGAGGCGATCCGGAGGAACGGAGAGCGCCCACGGCAGCCGCGGACTCGGCCGGGATTCCGGCGGGCCCCGTCCCCGCGTCCCCTTGCCGCCGGGACACTCGGGTTGTACAGTAGTGAGGACCTTGCAACCCGGGGACCGAACGAACGGGATCGGTCACGATCGCGTGACGGCGTGTTGGATCGACGGACGACGATGAGGCCAACCCCCGCCTTGCCAACGCTGGAAGTCTACATGCTGGGGCTGGTCGACTTCGCGGAGGTCCAGCAACTTCAGCGGCGGATCGTCTACGACGTGGGCGAGCAAGGCGGGGCCGTGCTCGTGCTCTGCGAGCACGCCCCGACGATCAGCATCGGCCGTGCCGGCAGCCGCGCCCACATCGGGCCCGATGACGAGGTGCTCCAGAGCCTGGGCATCCGGGTCTACTACGTCAATCGCGGCGGCGGCTGCGTGCTCCATCTCCCGGGCCAGCTCGCGGCCTATCTAACGCTGCCCCTGCATGTCTTCGGCCTGAATGTTCAAGAATACCTGGATCGGCTCCACGCCGCGATCGTGGGCGTGCTGGAGGAGTTCGACATCAGCGGGAGGAACCGCCCCGAGCTGCCGGGGATCTTCGCGGGCTCATCGCGGATCGCGACGGTCGGCATCGCCGTGAGTCGGTGGATCGCCTATCACGGCCTGACGCTGAACGTCGGCCCGCATCTGGAGCTGTTCGACGTGCTGGACGAGCCCGGGATCGGCCCGGCGCCGCTGCGTCAAACGTCGATGGAGTCCCGCCGGCAGCGCCCGGCTCCGATGGCCAAGGTCCGCGAAGCGCTGGTGCGCCGGATCGAGGAGAAGTTCGGCCTGGAGCGGACCCACCTCTACACCCACCATCCCCAGATCCGCCGAAAGGTCCTCTCCCATGCGTATGCTCCCAGTCCTGGATGAGCGGGAGGACCCGGCGGCTCCGCCCGATCCCGGGGTAGGCGAACCAATCCGGAGCGGGACCGCCCTCGGTTCGCAGGGACGAGCCCCGACCCGGCGGCTGCCCGAGTGGCTCAAGCGGCCGATCCCGGCGACGGGCGGGATCGCGTTCACGCGGGACCTCGTCGGCGAGCTGGGCCTGGAGACCGTCTGCACCAGCGCGCGGTGTCCCAATCGGTCGGAGTGCTGGACCCGCCGGACCGCCACCTTCATGGTCCTGGGCGACGTCTGCACGCGCCCGTGCGGCTTCTGTGCGGTGAGGCGCGGGCGGCCCGAGGCCGTCGCGGCCGACGAGCCGCAGCGCCTGGCCGAAGCCTGCCATCGCCTGGGCCTGCGGCACGTGGTCATCACCTCGGTCACCCGCGACGATCTTCCCGACGGTGGCGCCGAGCACTTCCGGCGCTGCATCCAGGCCGTGCGCGAGCGGACCCGCGCCACGATCGAGGTGCTCACCCCGGACTTCGACGGCCGAGCTGAGCGGATCGAACGCGTGCTCTCGGCTCGACCCGAGGTGTTCAACCATAACCTGGAGACGGTGGCCCGTCTCCAGCAGCAGGTCCGCCGCAAGAGCCGGTACGAGGTCAGCCTCTCGGTCCTGGAGCAGGTCAAGCGCATCCAGCCCGAGACCCGCACCAAGAGCGGCCTGATGCTCGGGCTGGGCGAGACGATCGAGGAGGTCATCGACACGCTGGCCGACCTCCGCGCGATCGGCTGCGACCTCGTGACGATGGGCCAGTACCTCCAGCCCTCGCCCGGCCACCTGCCGGTGGTGCGCTACCTGCCGCCCGCCGAGTTCGACGAGCTGGGCCGGCTCGCCCGGAGCCTGGGCTTCGCCGACGTCGCCAGCGGGCCGTTCGTCCGCTCCAGCTACCACGCCGACGAGATGGCACGGACGTAGCGACAGAAGCTCATACCAGCCCGAAGCGCCAGCGAGTGGATTCCAGCGGGGACCAGCCATTCACTCGCTGGCGCTTCGGGCTGGTATCATTCACTTCCTTGCCGGGGTAATAAAGACTCAAGGGCTCAACGGAACCTCAGACGCCCAGCACGCGATCGCGGGCCGTGACCTCCCACTGGCCGACGACTTCGCCATCCTCGATGACGGAAACGCGGCGGTGGAGTGCCACGGTCGGGCAGATATGCGTGGGGATCGCCAGGAGCGGAGTCCCGATGGGGAAACTCGCGGCGGCGGGGGTCTCGAGGACCAGGTGCTCCTCGCTGTGGACCACGGGCCGGGCATCATCGAGCCCGAGGACGCGCGCCCGCGCGCCGGCCGGGTCGGCGGCGACCGCCTTGTGCCCGAGGTCGAGGCAGAGCCGTCCGGGCCGGGGATGGCTGACCACCCGGGTCAACAGCAAGGCAGCCGGGGTGAAGGGCAGGTCGGGATAGCGCCTGGCATAACCGTCGTCCTGGAGCACGATCGTGCCCGGGGAACACTCCAGGCCCGGCAGGTCCAGCTCGGCATGGATCGGCGAGGTCGGGGTACCGCCGACGACCATCCGGGGCACGTCCAGGCCGCGCTTCAGCAGGCGGTCGCGCAGTGCCAGGGCCCGCTCCATCCCCGCCTGGGCGGTCTGCCGACGCGCCTCGAGATCGCTGTCGTGGATCTGCCCATCGTAGGCGTGCAGGCCGTCGACGCGCAGGTTGGGCAGCCGGTCGATCAGCGCATAAAGCTCGGCGGCCGGCTCGCCGGGATCGATCCCGGTCCGGCCCATCCCGATGTCGAGGTCCACGAGAACCGGGACCGGCCGATCGAGGCCGGCCGCGGCCGCCGAGAGGGCGCGCGCCGCGTCGGGGTGATCGACCGTCGCGCGGAAGCTGGTACTCCGGTAGCCGCGCACCAGGTGCGTGAACCGTTTCACGTTGGGACCGACCAGCGGATAGGCCAGGAGGGCGTCGGTCCCGCCCGCCGCCGCGACCATCTCCGCCTCGGCGATCGTCGCGCACTTGTGCTTGCGGATGCCCATCCCCTCGGCCATCCGCACGATCTCCGCCATCTTGTGGGTCTTCACGTGCGGCCGGAGCCGATCCGCTCCTCTTGCCATTGCGATCATGTCCTGGAGGTTCTGGCGAACCAGGCCGCGATAGATCAGAAGCCCTGGGCTGAGCAGTTCCGAGGCGTCACGCAGTGCGTACCGCGGATCGGTCATGGGGAGCGAACTCCTCGTGTGAGTCACCAAGTTGGTTCCCCAATAGATTACCGTAGGAGCGTCGCGGTGGCGAGTCGACTCGCCGCGGCCCGCGGCGGTCGTCCCGCGCGAATTCGCGCTTGGGCCCGGAGGCTGGTCACCTCGCCGGTCGTCTCGGATCGAATGGGAGACTTGACGACCGTGAGGAGGGGTGGCGCCATGACGAACGATTCCAAGAAACGATTCGTGGCGGAGCGGGCGCCAGTGCTCGCCACGATCATCCTGACTCGTCACGGCGACCTCACCATCGTGGACACGAAGCGGAACACCGAGCTGGACCTCCACGTGTTCATCGACCGCAAAGACAAGCCCATGCGTCTGATGTTCGGCGTTCTCCTCCGCGGAGTGCTCTCTGCTGCCACTCCGAAACAGGCCAATCGAATCCTCCGTATATCGATGGCACAGTTTCAGGGGATGAGGAAGTTCACCTACCCCGTGTGTCTCTTCTTTTTCAGCATGCGGGACGAGCAGGCGTTCTTCTCCTGGCTAGCCGAGCCAGTCCTGGCCGGGGGCGCCCTGGAACTCGTTCATCACGAGAAGGCGAACTGTGTCGAGCTGACGGATGAGAAACTAGATCAAGTTGTCGAACAGATCGTGGCCTGGTACGACGCCGTCGAGTCCGTCCTGATCGCTTAAGGTCTGTTCCCAGAGCCCCGTTCGGGGAGACGGTCGCTCGGCCGAACGCGTTTCACATCACAGCCCAGGGTCGTGGAGCGCACCCTGGGAAAGCTCCGCTGAAGGCGTTTCACATCACAGCCCAGGGTCGTGGAGCGCACCCTGGGAATGCATGCCGACCGTGGACTCCCTGGTATTCCCCCGAACCCCACCGGGGTTCCACAATGCGGCCGCCCGGTGGAACCCCGGTGGGGTTCGCTGGGCCTGCGATGTTGGGTACCCAGGGTGCGCCTGCGGCGACCCTGGGCTGTGATGTCCAACGCCTTCGGCGTAAGAGGGCGGCGCGCATTGCCGTCTTGCGTCCCGGGCGTGCAGTTTCGACAATGCGCGCTGACTCGAGCCAACCCAACAGGGAGAGCAACACCATGAGGATGCGCCGCCGACCGGTCCGCCTGGCCACAATCTCACATCGTCCGTCCGCCGGAGCCGACGGGAAAGAGGGGACGGGCCGGCTGTTGAAGGAAGCCGCGCGGTTGCTCGAACGCGCCGCCCGGATGGGAGCCGACCTGGTCGCCTTCCCCGAAGTGTACCCCCAGCTCGCCCTCTCCGACCCGTTCCACCATGCCGAACCCAGCGAGGGGGGGACGCTGGAGGAGGTCTGCGCGCTGGCGAAGCGGCACAAGCTCCTCGTGGTCTGGCCGCGGGTCGAGTACGACCCGAGCCGCGGCGTGCGCAACACCGCGGTCCTGGTGGACCGCTCGGGCGAGATCCTCGGCCGCTATGACAAGATGTTCCCGACGACCACCGAGCTGGAGAAAGGGGTCATCCCCGGCACCGAGGCCCCCGTCTTCGAGACCGATCTCGGCCGGGTCGGGATGCTGATCTGCTTCGACCTGAACTTCGCCGAGGTCCACGAAGCGCTCGCGCGCGGCAAGCCGGACGTCGTGGTCTTTTCCTCGATGTACCGCGGCGGCCTTCAGGCCCAGGCCCTGGCGTCCAGGCTGCGCGCCTTCGTGGTCACCGCCATCGCCAGCGAGCTGGGCCTGATCATCGACCGCTGCGGGCGAATCCTCAAGGAGTCGACCTACGAGACGCTGGCGGTCGCCCCGGTCAACACCAACAGCATCGCCCTGCACATGGACTTCAACTGGGGCAAGATGGACGCCATGCTCGCCAGGTACGGACCCGTGCTGACCTTCGATTACCACACCCGCGAGGCGTTCTACGTGATCGAGCTCACCGGCGATCGTGATATCGACGAGCTGGTCAAGGAGTTCGATCTCGAGACCGCCGACGCCTACTTCGCGCGTGCGCGACGGCTCCGGAGCGAGTCCCTGGCGCGGTTCCAGAAGTCGAAGACGGCCGCGGGGAGCGGACGACCGAACCGCTCGGGGTCATGACTCGAGCGAAGGGGTGAGATGGACCCCATTGTCTCGGCCAGGCGATTTCGGTGGGCCGCGCCCCGATGGGGCCCGGCCCACCCTACGGCTACGGCTCAAACCAGGTGCGAGCGCTTCTGGAATCCCAGGCCGTCCCAGAGATCCGGGCTGTCGAGCACCAGCGGAGCCAGCAACGGATCCGGTGGACTGGTCGTAGTCGTCACGGCGAGTGCGCTGCTCGTGCCGATCCTGGTCACGTTGATGGCATTTGTGATCGCACTGCTCAGCCCGCTGCCGGAGACCCGGAGCGTGTAGCCGGACCCGCCCTTGTTCAGCGTCAGCGCGGAGAACGTGGCCACGCCGTCCGAGGCGGTCACGGTCAGTGTGCCGCCCAGCGTCGCGCCGCCAGGATAATCCGGCAGCACCACCGTCACCGTCCCGTTGAAGGAGGTGACCAGGTGGCCCGAGCTGTCCTCGGCCTCGACGGTCAGGCCGAAGCCGCTGCCGGCGGTCACGCTGGTGGGCGGCTGCTGGGTCACCACCAGGCTGGTCGTGGCCAGGGCGGCGAGCCCGATCGAGCCGTTGCCATCGGCGAACCAGACGTTGCCGTCGGGGCCCGTTGTGATCCCCCTGGGAAGGTTGTTGGTGTAGGGGACGGGGTACTCCGTGACCACCTGGGTCGCCGGGTTGATCGTCCCGATCTGAGCGGCGGATTCCTCGGTGAACCAGAGGTTGCCGCCGGGGCCCGCTGTGATCCCCCCGAAAATCGCATTGGCAGTGGGGACGGAGAAGTCGCTGATGGCGTGGGTCGCGAGGTTGATCATCCCGATCTGGTGTGCAAACGGCTCGAGGAACCAGATATTGCCGTCGGGGCCTGCAGTGATCCCCTCGGTCGTAACGCCGACACCGAACTCCGTGATGGCGTGAGTCGCCGGGTTGATCATCCCGATGTTGCCTCCTGAGGTCATGGTGAACCAGAGGTTGCCGTCGGGGCCCACATACATCCAATTGGGATCGGCATTGGCGGTAGGGATGGGGAACTCGGCGATGACGTGGGTCGTCGGGTTGATCATCCCGATCTGGTCGGCGGACTGCTCGGTGAACCAGAGGTTGCCGTCAGGACCCGCAGCGATTCCGAAGGGAGACGCCGAAGCGGTGGGGACGGGGAACTCGGTGATGGCGTGGGTCGCCGGGTTGATCATCCCGATCTTGTCGGTTATGGTCTCGGTGAACCAGAGGTTGCCGTCGGGCCCCGCCGTGATCCCGTGAGGAATGGCGCCGGGGGTCGGGACGGGGAACTCGGCGATCGCGTCGGTCGCCGGGTTGATCATCCCGACCGAGTTGGTTGAGCTATCGGTGAACCAGAGATTCCCGTCGGGGCCCGCCGTAATCTCGTAGGGATGGGCACCGGCGGTAGGGACGGAGAACTCGGAGATGGCGGGAGAAAGAACGCAACGATCTTCCAGCCCTTCGAGCCGGGGCCGCGCCCGGACCCGGTCGGCCAGGCGGCGGCGGGCGCGGGCGGTGAGCAGGCCGCTCGCGATCTGCGGGAGGAAGGCTCGCCGGAGTCCACGAGCCGCGGTTCCGGGATGCGTGTTCGACGGGGTCATGAGAAAGCTCCTTTCTTGAGTCTGGGTGAGAGGCAATCAAAGCGCGCACACCGATCGCCCGGGCCGACAGTGGCCCGCGAGATGCTTCGTTTGGCGGCTCAAGCTTGCCGGCCGCTACGGGATCGGTTCCTGAAGCCCCCGAATGGGCTTCAGTCCTTCTTCGTCTCCGCGGGCTTCGCGGACTTCGCTACGGGCAGCTTCCTGCGCCACTCGTCGGCCTTGTCCTTGCAGCCCAATGCGTCGTAGAGCTGCACCAGCCGCTCGATGGGTCTGGTCACGCGGTCCCCGAAGATGGGCGCGATCTTCCCCTCGCGCCGCTTGATTCCCTCGTAGCCGGCCAAGAGCAACGGTTCGGCCTCGGCGTATTTCTTCTGGCCCAGCAGGCTGCCGCCGAGCGTGGACTTCGTGGCGAAGGTCTGCCAGGAATCCGGTTCGCTCTGCTCGCGGAACTTCAGGCACTCGCGAAGCAGCGGCTCGGCTTGGGCTTACTTCCCCTGCTCACAGTACTGCATGGCCAGGTTGTTCATGACATGCAGCGTATCACTGTGCTCCACCCCCAGGACGCGGCGACTGACGGCCAGCGCCTGGACCAGGAGCGGCTCACTCTTGGCATATTGACCCTGCTTACAGTAGAGCATCCCCAAGTTGTTCCAGGAGCTGAGTGTGAGAGGGTCGTCCTCCCCCAGGACGCGGCGGCTGACTTCCCGCGCCTGGACCAGGAGCGGCTCAGCCTTGGAGTACTCACCTCGGTACACGTAGAGAATTGCTATATGGATCATAATTTTGATTCGATTCAAGTCATTCTTGGCCAAGGCGCGAGCGGCCTCGTAGTCGGCTTCCGCTGCGTCCAGTCGGCCGAGCTCAACATAGGATGCGCCACGACTTATGTAAGCCCCATAATTGTCCGGCCGGAGGGCGATGCAGGCGGTGAAGTAAGCGATGGCCTCGGGCCAGCGCTTGAGCTTGTCTGTGGAGAGGCGGATGGCGAGGAAGTACAGGGAATTGTAGTGATTCGGCTGCAGGCGGAGTGCCGCCTGGTAAGAGCGGATCGCCTCGTCGAGGTCGCCGCCCCAGCCGGCCGAGTGGCCGGGCAGGTAGTAGTCCCAGGCCGTTCGTGCGGGAGCGGACTTGAATTGCTTGTCATCCTCGGCGGCCGCGGCGGTGTCCCCTTGCGCGCGCCGGCATTGGGCACGCACAAAATAGAACGCCCGTGTCGGCTGATGGAAGGCCTGCGCTCGTCGCAGCAGATCCAGGCTTCGCTCGACGGACTTCGGCTCGCGACCTCGCCAGCGGATCTGATAGTCGGCCAGGGACACCAGGGTGGCGTAGGCCGTCTCCCGGACATGCTGCTTCTGGTCCGCGGTCAGGTAGGAACTCTCCAGGCGAGCCAACCAATCCTGATCGGTCAAGATGCCGTAGAGCCCGAGAGTCCCCTCGGCCACGCGGTCTCCGTCCTCAAACTCGGTGGAGCCGTCCCTCCTGTCCTGCGCATCGCTCGCCCCCTTGAGGAACTGAGAAAAGCGCGCCGCGTCGGCTTGCCGGGCTTCGATCTCGTGCCGGATGCGATCGGTGTCTGCGGCCACATCGAGCAAGTGCTCGCGCTCGGGTCCCAGGTGCCCTTGCGCTTCGGCGACCCGCTGGCCGGCCAGCGTCAGGTCGCCCGCCTCGATGGCCGTCCGGGCCCCCGCGAGCGCTTGCCGCACGTCCTGAGTGACCTGCCGGACCCGGCTGATGTTTTGAAGGTAGACCGCGCCCAGAACAAAGACGATGATCAGGCCCGATACCATCAACAAGGCCATCGCCGCCAGGCCCCTACGGTTCCGACTGGCGAACTTGCGGAAGCGATACCACGCCGACGGCGGGCAGGCCTCGACCGGCTGGTCGGTCAGGTACCGCATCACGTCGGCCGCGAAGTCGTTGGCCGTCTCGTACCGCCGCCGCCGGTCCTTCTCCAGCGCCTTCATCACGATCCAGTCCAGCTCGCCCCGGACAGCCCGGTCCAGTTGTCGGACATCGACCTTGCGATTGGCCGAGACGGTCGCCCGCGCGGCGCCGAGCGAACTGAGGCGCGTGCTCGGCCTGGGCGGCTCCTGCTCGCGGATGATCCGACGGAGCTCGTCGAAGGCCGCCTGGCGGAACGTCTCCTGGTCGAACGGCGTCGTGCCGGTCAGCAGCTCGTAGAGCAACACGCCCAGGCTGGAGATGTCGCTTCTGGTGTCCACGTCCATGCCCGCGAGGTCCGCCTGCTCCGGACTCATGTACAGCGGCGTGCCCACGAACTGGTGGAAGGCGGTGTAAATCGTCCGCTCGGTGAGCGAGGCACCGGTGGCCTTGGCCACGCCGAAGTCGATGATCTTGGGCACGGCGGCGCCGTCGATGACCGTCACCAGGATGTTCGAGGGCTTGAGGTCGCGGTGGATGATCCCCTTCTGGTGCGCGTGCTGCACCGCCCGGCAGACCAGAATGAACAGCTCCAGCCGCTCGGGGATGGGGAGCTGTTCGCGGTCGCAGTACTCGGTGATCGGGATGCCGCGGACCAACTCCATCACGAAGTAGGGGCGGCCGGATTCGGTGGCCCCGGCGTCGTGGACTCGGGCGATGTTCGGGTGATCCATCATGGCGAGGGCCTGGCGCTCGGCCTCGAACCGGGCGATGACCTGCTTGGTGTCCATGCCGGGCTTGATGATCTTCAGCGCCACCTTGCGGCGCACGGGCTGGGTCTGCTCGGCCACGTAGACCACGCCCATGCCGCCTTCGCCGATCTGCTCCCGCAGCTTGTACGGGCCGATGATCGTGCCGGGGCCTTCCACCGGGGCCTCGAACGCCGGCGTGAGGAACGGGTCCCGCGCGAGGTCGCGGGGCGATGCCGATGGGCCCGGCGCGGGCCGTTCGAGGAAGTCGCCGAGCTGCTCGTAGTCGCGGACCAGCGTGTCCACCCGATGGCGCAACCGCGGATCGGGGCAGGCCTCCTCCAGGAACGCGGCCCGGGCGGCGGCGTCCGGCTGATGCAGGGCGGCGATGAAGATTTCTCGCTCGGTCATGGCCCGGTCCTCGCAACGAGGGGTCCTCGCTCACGAGACAATGCGTATTCCCGGCAAGAACTCTGCAAAGAATTTCGAGGACCCGTGCGATTATCCTGGCCGCATCCGGCGGTGCAGCCAGGTCCGGGCATAAGACCAGAGGTCCTGAGCGGAGCGGACGGACATACCCAGGGCGTCGGCCACCTCGCTCATGGTCATCCCGCCGAAGAACCGGAGCTTGACCAGCGTCGCGGCGTCGGGGTCGACGTGGGCGAGCTCATCCAGGGCCTCGTGGACGGCGAGGACCTGTTCATCCGGTCCCGGGGCGACGATCGCGCCGGGGTCGAGCGGCTCGCGGACACCGCCACCTCCCCGCTTGGTCGCGGCGCGCCGCCGCGCCTGCTCGACGAGGATGCGCCGCATGGCCTCGGCCGCGGCGGCGAAGAAGTGGCCGCGACTCTCCCAGCGAATGACCCGATCGGGATCCACCAGGCGCAGGTACGCCTCGTGGACCAGGGCCGTGGCCTGAAGCGTCTGGCCGGGCTTCTCCTGCGCCAGCCGTTGCACGGCCAGCTTGCGCAGCTCGTCAGAGACCAAGGGCAGGAGCTGCTCGGCCGCCCCGGCGTCGCCCTGCTCGATCGCCGAGAGGATGCCCGTCACGTCCGTCATCGGAACGCTCATCGGAGGCCGTCCCGGAGGTGTCCCCGACCCGTATCCGAGCGCCGGCGCTCGGTCATGTCTCTTGCGGGTCCGCGGGGCAGTCCGAGCGGCTCAACCCAGCTTAACCGCCGGCTCCGAGCCGAGATAGACCCCAGCATCCCCGGGCACTCGCTTCTCTAACCTTTGAGGAATGCCGCGCTCGGAGTAGAATGAACTTGACCTGTCACCGATCGCCCCGGGAACGGAGGTGACCACGATCATGAAGCCGAGGAATCTCGAATTGACGTCGGGCTCGCTGCCGCCATCGGGATTGGGGCCGGATGGTAAGTTGAAGATCGAAACCGAGGAAGAGCGCCGGCAACGCCTGGAGTCGGCGCGGCGCCGACTGCGCGAGATCGCGGAAATCCCCAACGACCCGGGCGATCCCCCGGATGAGGAATGGATGCGGGGGATCGACGCAATGCGCCCCCATCGCCCGGTGTTCAAGGGAAGTTACTGAGCCATGCGGGAGGACGTCCTGTTGGATTCCGGTCCACTCGGCCACGCGTGTCGGCGACGTGGGACCACCCTGGGCGATCAATGCCGCCTCTGGCTCGATGGCCTGCTGGCGCGGGGAGTCGACATCATCGTTCCCGAGATCGCCGATTTCGAAGTCCGGCGCGAATTGATCCGGATCCGGGCATCCGGCTCGCTCCGGCGTCTCGATGCGTTGGTCGCTACGGGCCAATTGACGTACGCGCCCATCACCACACCGGAGTGGCGTCAAGCGGCCTTGTTTTGGGCCGATGCCCGCCAGCGCGGCGTGCCGACCGCCTCCCCGGACGCGCTCGATGCCGACGTCCTCTTGGCGGCCTGCGCGGCCACCATCGGCCAGCCCGGTGATCAGATCATCGTCGCGACGCTCAACGTCGGCCATCTCGCCCGATATTGCGATGCCCGGTTGTGGACGACAATCACTTGAGCCGGCTCGCCTCATGAGTCGCCTCGTCGTGCCGCCCCGAGAACAGGGCGGCGCGAGGGCGTTGCCGACCTCGCGTCAGTGAACGGGAATAAGATGAGTCGGATCGCTGGCTTGCCCACGACGTACCCTCTGAACGAGGCCAATCTGAAACGGCTCTGGGATGAGGTCGATCGGTATTGGAGAAGTCGAGACACGGTCCTGGAGAACTCGGTTTTCACGATCTGAGGATGATCATGAATAAACAACAACAATTGGCCCTCACGGAATGGGCGCCGGCACTCGCCACGATGTATTTCACGCGACGAGACGACCTTTCCGTCCATTTCAAGCACAAGGAATGGGGTGTCGATCTTGTGGTTAATATCGCCGCGCCCAAGAATGGTCGCCGGAAGGGCGGAAGGATGTTCGGCGTCCAGTTGCGACGCACCAGGCCTCCCGTCCCGATCGATGCCGCGAATGGAACCTTGAAGCCCTCGGTCCTGGGCGCTTACAAGGATCCTCACCTCCCGTTTCCGGTCCTCATCTTCTATTTCACCTTGAGTGCCGATGAGGCTTACTATGGCTGGATCCTGGAGCCGGTGATCCTCGATGATGGCTCGGTGAAGCTGAAGCGCCGAAAGGCTGGCGAATGCTGGAAGCTGGACAAGAAAGCCCTCGATCAGGTCCTCGCGATCATCAACCGGTGGTATGACGTGTTGTATAGCACAACCCTGGCATGAGAAGGGGACAAGAGCGGGTCCCCTCGCTGGCCTTCACCGTCTGGCGGGCAAGAGCTTGACCACGGCGGCCGTCATGGCGCGGATGCCGGTGGCGATGCTGGGGCCGGGGTCGGGATGGTACTTCGACGAGTGGAGGGCCGGCAGGTCCTCGCCTTTGGCCCGCGCCGCATTGATGCGCTGAGGCTCGATTGTCCCCAGCCAGAACATGCAGATCGGGACGTTGCCCTCGCTGTAGAGGGCGAAGTCCTCGGCGCCCATGACGGGCGCGGCCTTGGCGACATTCGAGGAACCAAGGACCGAGACGAAGGCCGGCACGAGTCGTTCGACCAGCTCGGGCGCGTTGATCGTCGGCGGGGTTGATTCCTCGATCGTGATCGTCGGCTCGGGGGCTCGATGGGCGCGGGCCAGGGCCGTGACGCGGCGCTCGATCCCCTCGATGAGCTGCCGGCGGACCGCTTCCGAGAAGGTCCGGAGCGTGAGCTGAAGTTTGACCTCGTTGGGGATGATGTTGTGCTTGGTCCCGCCGTGGATCGAGCCGACGGTCACCACCGCCGCCTGCGTCGGTTCGATCTCCCGGCTGACGATCGTCTGGAGGTCGATGATGACCAGCGCGGCCAGGACGATGGGATCGACGGTCCGATGCGGCCAGGCGCCGTGGCCCCCCCTGCCCCGGATCGTGATCGAGACCGAGGTCGAGCTGGCCAGCGTCGGGCCCGGGCAGTAGCGGACCGTGCCGACCGGCTCATCGGCCTTGCAGTGCAGCGCCAGGGCAAAGTCGGGCTTGGGGAAGCGCGTATACAACCCATCATCGAGCAGAGAGCGCGCGCCGCCGACGGCCTCCTCGGCCGGCTGGGCCACCAGGACGACGGTTCCGGACCAGCGATCCTTGTGGTCGCTCAGCCAGCGCGCCGTCCCGATGAAGCAAGTCATGTGGACGTCGTGGCCGCAGGCGTGCATCACGCCGACCTGCTGACCCGCCCTGTCCGTCGCCCGCGCCGTGCTGGCATACGGGACACCCGTTTCCTCAACCACGGGCAGGGCATCCATGTCGGTGCGCACCAGGACGACCGGGCCGGGGCCGTTCTTCAAGACGCCGACGACCCCGAGCTTCCCCACGCCGTTCGTCACCTCGGCCCCGGTCTTCCTCAGCTCCTCGGCCATCCGCCGGGACGTCTCCTGCTCCTGGTACGACAGCTCGGGATGCGTGTGCAAATGTGTGTAGAGTCCGACCAGGTCCTGGAGGCGGTCGTTGATCCACGGATCGCCCGGAGCGCTCGAAGCCGGATCCGGGACCGGTCCCGGTGGACCGGCGGCGGCGAGCATCGGCACGAGGGCCGCGAGAATCAGGCCGAGCAGCCGCGGGACCAGCCGTTCCTCGATTCGACGGCGCATGACGGGGCCTCGCACAGCAAGAGGTCGGGTTCGGGGTCAGCTCGATCGATCAGGAGAAGCCCATCTGTTTCTGCCAGGCGATCGCCTTGGCATGCTCGGCCTCGGGGATGCGCCCACAGCGCTGGTAGATGACCGAGAGCGCCGTGTAGCTGAACGCATCATCGGGCTCGAGCTCGACAACCTTCTGGGCATGAGCGATCGCCTTGTCGGCTTCGGCCAGGTCGGCGTAGAGCTTGGCGAGCATGCCGTGGGCCAGGGCAAACTGAGGGTCGAGGGCAAGCGCCTCCTCCAGCTTCGCGACGGCGCCCTCCTTGTCACCCCGGTCGCGCTGGTCGGTGGCCTCGTCATACAGTTGGTTCGGGGTCGGCATCGCTGCAAGTCCTGTCGGGGTGAAGTCGAACGAGTCCGGATCATTCTAATCGGGATGGACGCAAGAAAGTAGGGCCGGCTGTGCCGGCCGGGACCGGACAGGCCCTACCCCATGCCCTGGGGTCCCCGTCCAGCGCGACTCCAGCCGGCCCGACTTCGGCACGCAACTTGCTATTGCCTTTTGGAGACATCCCGGCAAGCCACGAGAGTCGTCGCAGCTCTGGAGGCTGGGCGTCGGGGCCATGGCCGGCGATGAGCCGAAGGGGAAGGCGGCGCACGGCGCGGGGGATCCCCGAGTTTTCGCGGGGGGATCGACTCGACCCGCGAACTCGCTTACCCTGGAGGATCGAGGGATGGCCGCGCCGGGACCCGACTCGGTCCCCAGCGATCCTGGGGTGATCAGCCCTGGAGGTCTGCGGTCGTCCCCGGATCGGCCTGGCTTCTTGGGAGGACTCCGATGCGTCTGGCTTGTACTGATGAGGGACCGGGACCGGCCGTCGTCCTGCTGCATGGGTTCCCCCTGAGTCGGGCGATGTGGGAGCCGCAGGTCTCCGGCGTCGGCTCGATCTACCGGATCATCGCCCCGGACTTGCGCGGGCATGGAGACTCCCCCGCGCCCGAAGGCGTTTATACCATGGACGAGATGGCCGATGACGTGCTCGAGCTGCTCCGGACGCTGCACCTCGATGGACCTGTGGTGCTCGGCGGATTATCGATGGGAGGTTACGTCGCGCTGTCGATGGTGGCGCGGTATCCAGATCGGATCCGGGCCTTGATGCTGATGGATACCCGCGCCGGTGCGGACACCCCGGATGCCGCCAAGAAGCGTGAGGAGATGGCCCAGGCGGTCATCGCCGCGGGGAATTCCGGACCGGTGGTCGAGGCGATGATGCCGCGGCTGTTCGCGGCCCAGACCCTGAAGGACCACCCGGAGCGGGTCGAGCCCTTGCGGACGGTGATGGAACAGAACACGGCGCGGGGGATTGCCGGGGCGTTGCGCGGGATGGCGGTCCGTCCCGACCGTCGCGGCGAGTTGGCGGCCATCCGGGTCCCAACGCTGGTCCTCGTGGGCGAGGAGGATGTCCTGACGCCGCCGAGTGAGGCCCAGGCCCTGGCCGATGCCATCGCCGGGGCCCGGCTGGAAGTCGTCCCCGAGGCCGGGCACCTGGCCCCCTATGAGAACTTCGCCGTCGCCAACGCCGTGATCCTCCGGTTCCTCGAGGGGCTCGACCGGTGACCGGTGAAGCGATCATCACCACGGCGGCCCAGCTCCAGGGACTCGTCGCGCACCTGCGGGCAACCGGCCGCTTCGGGTTCGACACCGAGTTCGTCTCGGAAGCGACCTACGAGCCGGTCCTCTGCCTGATTCAGGTGGCCACCCGCGAGCGGTTGGCCCTGATCGACCCCCTGGCGATCCGCGACCTGACTCCGTTCTGGGATGTCGTCTGTGACCCGACGGTCCAGGTCGTGATGCACGCAGCCGGCGAGGACCTGCGGATCTGCCTGCTTCGGACCGGGCGACTGCCGCAACGCGTCTTCGACGTCCAGCTGGCCGCGGGACTGGTCGGCTTCAGCTACCCGCTGTCCCTGGTGAACCTCGTCGGGCAGGTCCTGGGCGTTTCGCTGGCTGGGGGCGAGACCCGGACCGACTGGCGACAACGGCCGCTGAGTGCGGCCCAGGTCCAGTACGCCCTAGACGACGTCCGGTATCTGCTCGATCTGGCCGACCAGCTCGACGAACGCCTGGCGGCGCTGGGCCGGACGTCCTGGGCGGAGGAGGAGCTGATCGACTTTGTGGCCGCGATCGCCCGCCGCGCCGAGGAGGAGCGCTGGCGGCGGCTGCCCGGTCTGAGCCAGGTGGGCCGCCGGGGTTTGGAGATGGCGCGGCGGCTGGCCCAGTGGCGTGAGGACGAGGCGCGACGGCAGAATCGGCCGGTACGCCAGGTCATGCGCGACGACCTGCTGGTCGCCATCGCCAAGCGCCAGCCGGTCAACCGCCGGGGTCTCGATGCCCTGCGCGACTTCAACCGGCCGGCCCTCTTGAGCCGGAGCGAGGAGATCCTCCGGATCCTTGACGAGGCGCGGGCCGTCCCGGAAGACCGCCTGCCCGAGTTGCCGGTTCGGGTCGAGGAGCCGCCAGGACTGGCGACCGTCTCCAATCTCCTCGCGGCGGCGCTGGCCCAGTGTTGCGCGCAGAACCAGGTCGCCGGCTCGTTGGTCGCGAACGTCGCCGATCTGAAATCCCTGATCTGCTGGCACCGGGACGGTAGCGACGAGGCGCGACGTCCCGCGCTGCTCCGCGGATGGCGGGCCGAACTGTGCGGATCGCTCCTGCTGGATGTGCTGAAGGGCCGCGTCGCCCTCCGCGTGGTTGACCCCAGGAGCGAATTCCCGATCGCTTTGGAACCGGTCGAGGGAATCGATTAGACTGAGTGGGATCGTTGTGCCGTTCTTTCCTGGACGAGTCCTGCGAGCCGATGTTGCCCTGACTGGAGGAACGAGCCATGACCTTGGATCAGCTCCGCACCGCGAAGCAGGCGCAGCCCTTTCGACCGTTCATGATCTACCTTGATGACGGGCGTACGTATGAAGTCCGCCATCCGGACTTCATCGCCGTTTCCCCCAATGGACGGGCGGCGACCTTCTTCGACGACGATGGGGGTCAGCACTTGCTCGATCTCCAGCACATCAACGAGGTCTACATCCCGCCCGTCAAGGCCATCGCCTGAGGACCGATGCGGCCGCCGCTGGGCCGACGTGGGTCAGGCTTCAGCCTGACGCTCCGTTCCTGTCAGGCTGAAGCCTGACCGACTTGGGGATTTTCCTGGCCGGGGTAATATCATGAAGCGGATCATAAGCTGTTTCACCAATTCTTATGGACCGGCGGGCGTCTGGGCCGCGGTCGAGCGCATCCGCGCGGCCGGCATCGACCATCTCGAGCTGGCCTTGCGGGGTCATAACTTCGGCGGCCTGGTGATCCCCGAGTCCGTCGTGATCACCGAGAAGGCCACCGCCGCCGAGGCGCAGGGATTTTGCGACCACCTGGCGGCGCATGGGGTCAAGGTCAGCGGCTGCAACGTCGGCGGGGCCGACATCCGGACCCGCGACGGCGTCGAGCTGACCGAGCGGCGGATCCGGTTCGCGGCCCGATGGTTCGGCGTGCCGATCTGCGTATCGGGGGCCGGTCAACCGGCCGACGCCGGCGAACGGCGGACCATCGTCGAGCACCTGCGCCGGCTGGGCGAGACTGCCGGCCAAGTCGGCGTGACCCTCGCGCTGGAGACCCACAAGGGTCCGACCCAGAACGCCTCGGCCATGCTCTCCCTGATGGAAGAGGTGGATCATCCGCACGTCCGGCTGAACTTCGACACCGGCAACATCGCCTATTACAACCGGGGCGCCGACCCTTGCAACGAGCTGGAGCAGGTCAAAGACCTGGTGCGCAACGTTCACCTGAAGGACAACCGGGGTGGTTTCGAAGACTGGTATTTCCCGGCCGTTGGCGACGGGGGGAGCGTCGATTTCGCCCGCGTGCGCGCAATCCTCGACGGCGTGGGCTTCACCGGCCCATACACGATCGAGATCGAAGGCATTGGCGGCGAGCCCGAGCCGGGTCTGGAAGGCCGCCAGGAGCGGATCGCGCGGAGTGTCGCGCACTTGCGGTCGTGCGGCTACTTCGACTGACCGATCAACTCGACCGTCACTCCTCAAGGAGCGGCGGGAAGCTGGCGGGAGCGTATGGGAATCGAACCCACCAGGAGCCTGTCTCCAGACCCCTCACCGGTTTTGAAGACCGGGCCGGGCACCAGCCACGGACACGCCCCCTTGTGCGTCTGCAAGCGTCTGGACACGACTATAAGCGTCTGGAGCCTTGTTTTCCAGGGGTTTCCCCGCCATCGAGGGTTGAGAGCCTGAACCCGCCATCACGTCTGTAAGCGTCTGATCGCGTCTGGAAACGTCCCCGGAATGGCGCAAGGAAGGCGCAAAAGTTTTCCGATGGGTTGCCCGGTCCGCACGGGATTTCTCGGGGTCCGGCGCGGCCGGGCCGGTCGGATCGGACAAGAGTCGTGGATCAAATCGGCCGTCGGTCCCGGTCGCGGCCAGAATCGACGGTTCCGAACCCGGCGCGGGCCGGGTCAGATCGGGCAAGGCATCCAGAGCCGGGGCCTGATCGTACAGACCCAGATGAGTGTAGACGCCCAGCGTCAGGACCGGGGTCGAGTGCCGCGCCAGGGATTGGACGATCTTGACCGGCGCGTTGCTCTTGGCCAGCGCCGTGATGTAAGTGTGGCGCAGGGCGTGGAAGTCGGCGAATCCTTCCTCGTTCTTATACGCGATGCCGGCGGCGGCCTCATCGGCTTTCAGGGCTTCCAGGATCGCCCAGCGATCGACCGGAAAGACCGGCTGGCTTTGGGGCCTGCCGGCCAGCCACGGCCTTAGCAGCGACGCCAGGGCGGGCTGGATGGGCTGCACGTCGCGGCGGCGGCGCTTGCTGTCGGCGGCCTCGACCGTGATCGTGGGGCAGGAGCCATCCAGGTCGAATGACTCGGGGGTTAGCGACTGCATCTCCTCGGAACGGAAGCCGGTCCCCGCCGTGATGCGATAGAGCATGGCGCGGTCGATTCCCGATAGCTGTCGGCGCACCGGGCCGGATTCGGCGGCCTCGATCAGCCGGGCCAGCTCGGGCACAGTCAAAGCGCGGCGAACCCGGCGGCGATCCGACTCCGGGTTGTCCGGGGGTTGCAAGTGCGCCAGCAGGTCCTCACGGGTCCGGCCGTCGCGCCACGCCCATTTGGTGAAGTTCTTGACCAACCGGGCGTAGTGATGGACGGTCCGCAGCGACAACCCCTCATCCCGCAACGCGGCCAGCGCCGCTTGCACGCGGGTCAAGACCAGGTCGCTGAGGCGGTCCGCCTTGGCCAGCGTCATCAGCTTGGCCACCCGGGCGTGTCCCTCATCGGCGTGCCGCCGGCTCCTGTCCCTGCCCAGCAGGAACGCTCTCCAGTCCGCCAGGTGATCCGCCAAGGGCTTGGCCTCATGGCCGCGATAGGCGGCTTCCTTGGGATCGATCAGACCGGCGCGGATCTTGGCGGCCTCGATCTCCGCCGCGCGGGCCATCTCCTCGGTGGCGCGCTTGTCCGTGCAGCCCCGACGCATGACGCGCTTGCCGTTGGCATCGGTGAACCGGTAATACCAGACCTTGCCGCGC
>JAJPJC010000214.1 GCA_021324445.1 Isosphaeraceae bacterium | reverse complement strand
GTCACCCCATGGCCGTAGCCGCCCGGGAAGGCGAGCAGGCCGGCCGAGGCGGTCACATCTTCAAAGGTGCCATCCCCCCGATTGCGGAAGAGTCGGTCCCCCTGGGGTCCTGGGGGAGGGTGGGGATCATCGGGCAGTTTGCCGCCCTGGACGGCGTAGACGTCCAGCCAGCCGTCCCCGTCGTAGTCGATCAGCCCCACCCCGCCCCCCATCATCTCGGGCATGCGCCAGAGCGGGGTCGGATCGTAGTCGTAGACCGCATGCAGGCCCGCCTCCTGGGCGTCATCCGAGAAGATCGGGACCCGCAGCTCGGGATCCGGGGCTCGGTGAGCATCCGTCTTCCCTGACCACCGACCACCGACCACCGACCAGTGATCCCAGGCCAGGGCGTCGGCCAGGCTGCCCGACCGTGACCGGGCGTCCGCCCGATCGACCTCGGCCAGCTCTTGCTCGATGCGATCGATCCGCCCGAGCGCGGCGCGCGCCGCCTCCGAGTCGCCCGACCGGCTCAGCGCCAGCGTCCACCAGCCGCGGGCCTCGAACCAGCGACCCAACTCCTCCGCCAGCCGCCCCAGTTCGGCGTAGTGATCGGTCGGGACCCCGGTAAACAAGTATCGGCGATAGGCGTCCGCCGCCCGGTCGAGCCTCGCCTTCCGGCGGCGGAGCTCGGCCACTTGCTCGCTCCGGCCGGAGCGCACCGCCAGTTCCGTCAGCCGGGACAGGGCCCGCGTGTCACCGGGCACGCGTCGCAGGGTTTTCGTCAAGGCATCCCGCTCGGCGCGTTCATCGCCGGCGCGGGCGGCCAGCCAGGCTCGCACCTCCAGGAATGCCTCGGGTTCGAGCCGATCGGCCGGGAGGTGCCGGAGCGCCTCGACGGCGTCGGCCGGGCGGTCGGTCGCCATCGCCCACTCCAGACGGGCCCGCCACACCGCCGGGTCCTCGGGCCGGCGCCGCAAGCAGCGGTCCAGCCAGGACTCGGCGTCGGCGAAGCGGGCGGTGCGGATGGCCAGGTGGGCCTTGCCCAGCCAGACCCGATCGTCCTCGGGCGCCAGCCGTCCGGCCTCCTCCAGCCGGGCGGCGATCGTGCGCAGCGGGGCGGCCTTGGGCTCGTCGATCTGCCAGTGCGTCCGCAAGACCTCGGCCTTGTTGCCGGCGGTCGCCCACTCCTCGTGCTTCCTTCGCCTCAGGGCATCCGACCGCCCGGTGAAGAAATACACGTGCTGCAAGGCCCGCTCGCGCAGGGCGAACGCGGCGCTGGTTCGCGGGAAGTCGGCCGTCTCGAGGGCGTCCTCCACCTCGGCGAATCGCCCCCGGTCGAGGGCGAGCTGGGCGCGGCGGATGGCCGCGTTGGCGAATCGCGCGGAGCCGCGCGGGATCGATGCCCAGGTCGCCAGCGCCGCATCGACCCGGCCCTCGGCCTCCTCGCAGGCCCCCCGCCAGTACCGCGCCTCGACGCCGCCCAATCCCAGCAGGGACAGCCACTTCAGCCGCGCCCGCGCCGCCGCGACCCGCCCGGCCTTCACATCTCGCTCAACCCGACCGACCTCCGCCAGCGACCAGGAGTGACCGACCAGGACGAGGATCAGGGCCGCCAGGCCGGCCAGGAGCAGGCTCCCCACGAGCCTCACGCCACGCGACGTCGCCGTGCGTGCACGATCCGGAGCCCGCGACGCGGCATCCGCGCGAGGGGCGCACTGCGGTCCCGTTCCTGGCATCGCCATGGGTCTTCCGTGGCTGGTGGTCGGCGTCTCGACGGCGAGTCGACCGACGACCTCGGCTCGAGCGGTCGGAGTCCCACCTCGGGGCCGAAAAGGCCGAATCGGGCCGGGATCCAATCGGTCGATCTCGTCCGAGCGTGAAACGAGTGGCGAGTGGCTGACGGATTCGGGCGACCCTCCTCGCCGGCCACTCGCCACTCGTCACGTGGCATTCTCTCAATACGAATCCGAGCTGATGACCTCGCCGTTGTCCCGCGTCCCGAGGGACCACCAAGTCTGGATCGAGATCGAGCTCTTGATGAAGCGCACACTGCCGTCGGCGAACAGCACGTTGGCGCCGCCGGGGTGCATACTGTTGGCATTGGCGATCTCGGCGTGGTCGGCGTCGGCGCAGGGGCTTCCGCCGCAGCAGGTCTCGCAGCCGTTCCGGCAGAAGCTCCATCCGTATTGCGTGGCGTTGGGCGGGACGATGGTGTTGAACAGGGTCATGGCCTCAGCGCCCCAGCCCCAATATTGCCCACGGTTCACACCGAGGACGTGCCCATTGCCCGAGCCCGAGGCCCGAATGGTCTGCCAGGCCGCCGTGCAGTTCGGCAGGGCCGTCTGCAGGTAGTAACTGGCGTTGTTCTCGGCGTTGTACGTCCAGCAGTATTGCGCGATCGACACGCCATCGCCGGGATAGGTGCCCTGGGTCTTCTTGTTCCCATCCCCTACCAGCGCCTCGGCGAACGCGACCGTATTCGAGGTCCCATCCGTGATATGGCCCACGTTGTGGCAGACCTGATAGGCAAAGACCCCGCAGGAGTCCTGGCCGTAGTTCTGGACGATGCCGATGGTCGTGCCAATGCTGGCACAATAGTTGTTGATGTATCCTCCAGACTTCCCCGAGTAGGGATCGGTCGGGCAGAGGAATGCCGGGATGATGGTCAGGAAAGCGGTGTTCTGGAAGTTCTGGTTGTTACAGACCAGGGGATCGAAGGAAAAATTGATCGAGTTGTAGACGGGCGTCGCCTCGAGGTAAGGGAGAAGCATCGCGTGGACGCTCCAGCCGTTCCAGGTCACCAGGGCACTGCACCCGTTACTCGCATTCCACGGATTATTCGAGGCCGCGACACC
>JAJPJC010000332.1 GCA_021324445.1 Isosphaeraceae bacterium | reverse complement strand
GCCGGGTCGTAGTGCAAGGTGCTGCGATAGCGGGCCTCGGCTTCGGCCAGATCGCCCATCTCCTCATGCAGCACCCCGAAGTTGAAATGCGCCGTGGCGAAGTCGGGCTGGAGCCGAATGGCCGCGCGGTAGTGCGCGTCGGCCTCGGCGTAACGGCCGGCATCCTGGAGTAGCCATGCCAGCGCGTTGTGAGCGACCGCCTGGTTGGGGTCGATCTCCAGGATCCGTTCGCAGCACGATTGGACCTCAGAATAGAGCCCGAGCATGCCGGCGGCCTCGGCGAGATAGCGGAGGTAATCCACGGACCCGGGCTGCCTCTCGACGGCGCGGCGGAACCAGGCGAGCGCGTCATTCCAGGCGCCGTGCCGTGCCGCAACCAATCCGATGCCGGCGGCCGCCTGCGCCCTCCCTTCATCGAGCTGGTAGGCCCGGAGAAAAGAGTCCGCCGCCTCCGCCGTCCGGCCCAGGGCGAGGAGGACGTCGCCCAGGTTGAGGTGGGCCTCGACCAGACGCGGTTCGATCGCCACGGCGGCCTGGCAATGCAGCAGAGCCTCGCCCGGTCGGCCGAGTTCCTGGAGCAGTTCACCGAGATTCGTCCTGGCCTGGGCGAGATGCGGGGCGATCGCGACGGCGCGGTGGAAGTGGGTCAGGGCCGCGTCGCGATCCCCGAGGGCCCGGAGGATCACGCCGCGGTTGACGTGCGCGGCGGCATCGTCGGGATCCAGGTCCAGGGCCCTGGCGAGGGCGTCGGCGGCCTCGACCGACCTCCCCAGCGACTGCAACGCCAGGCCGAGGCTGGCGTGGTAGGCCGGGACGTGCGGCCGCCGGGCCACGGCCCGCTTGATCCACTCGACCGCCTCGCCGGTACGGCCCTGCTCTTTGAGGGCGATGCCCAGCAAGCAGCTCGCGTCGGCGTCCCCCGGATCCCGCGCCAAGGCCGCCCGGTAGCGACGGGCCGCGCCGGCGAGGTCACCCGCCTTGTGTAACTGGAGCCCTTCAGCGGTCTCCGCTTGCATCGTCGCGGCCGTGATCGTCACCGGTCGTCCTCCCTGAAGACCTTTGGTGGGTGGTCGCGGTCAGCGAGCGATTATCGTAAGATAGGAGGGTGAAGTTGTCGACCGCGATTGGTGGCGTCCCGGCCGGGGGGAAGAGACGATTGAGTGAGTTCGCGGGGGACCCGAATCGGCGCCTGACCTTCCTGGGTACGGGGACCTCGACTGGGGTCCCCATGATCGGCTGTGATTGCCCCGTCTGCACGTCGAAGGACCCACGCAATCAACGGACTAGGCCCAGCGTGCTGCTGTCGCTGGAGGGCGGCAACCTGCTGATCGACACCACGCCCGAGATGCGCCTCCAGCTCCTGCGGGAGCGGGTCCGGCACGTCCATGCCATCGCGTTCACGCATCACCATGCCGACCACCTCTTCGGGCTGGACGATGCGCGGCTGTTCCCCCGCTGGATCGGCGGGCCGGTGCCGGTCTATTGCGAGCAGGACACTGAGGATTGCATCCGTCGAGTCTTCCATTACGCCTTCCGGGAGGGGACGGATCGGATGCCGGGCGTCTTCGTGCCCAGGCTGCACTTCATCCGCATCGAGCCGGGCGTGGCGTTCGAGGTGCTCGGGGAGCAGGTCCTGCCGATCCGGCTGGAGCACGGGCCCTTCGGGGTGCTGGGTTACCGATTCGGATCGTTGGCGTATTGCACGGACGTGAGCCGGATCCCGGACGCGAGCCGGCCGATGCTGGAGGGACTCGACGTGCTCGTGCTCGATGCATTGCGGCATGAGCCGCATCCGACGCATTTCTCCCTGAGCGAGGCGCTGGCGGTCGTGGCCTCGCTCCAGCCGAGGCGGACCTTCTTGACGCACTTGTCGCATAGCTTCGATCATGGGACGACGCAGGCGACGCTGCCGGAGAATGTCTGGTTGGCCTACGATGGGTTGAGCGTGGAGTTCTGAGCGTATGTTCCGAGGGTGCGAGCGGGAGCGTCAGCCCCCGGTCCGGGGCCGATGAGACGGGGGGATGATGCCCCCCCACTCGCCCCGGAGCGGCCTCGTGGAACCGACTCTGAATGGAGCGGAACAACGGATGTCAGTGGACGCGAATCTGATCGAACGCCTGGAGCGATACGGACAGGGCCACTTGCTGCGGTGGTGGAGGGAACTGGACGGCCCGCAGCGAACTCGTCTGGCATCCGAGGTGGCAGCCATCAACTTCGAGCAGCTCGATCGCCTCGTCGCCGACCTGGTGCACGGCGAGGGGGGCGGCGCGCCGCCGGTCGATCGGGTCGAGCCGATCGAGGTGGTCCGACTGCCGCAGACCGATGGTGAGCGGGTCGCGTTGCGCCGTGCCGCCGGGATCGGCGCGGATGCCCTGGCGGCGGGGGAGGTCGGCGTGATCCTCGTGGCCGGCGGGTCGGGGACCCGTCTGGGGTTCGACGGGCCGAAGGGGACGTTCCCGATCGGGCCGGTTTCCTCCGCGAGCCTGTTCCAGATCCACGCCGAGAAGATCGTCGCGCTGTCCCGCCGCCATCGCCGCGCCGTGCCTCTGTACATCATGACCAGTCCCGAGAACCACCAGGCGACTGTCGACTTCTTCCAGGCGAACGGCCGGTTCGGGTTGGAGCACGTCCGGTTCTTCGTCCAGGGGCAGATGCCGGCCGTCGACCGAGAGACCGGCAAGGTGCTGCTGGCCGCGAAGGATCGTGTCGCGCTGTCGCCCGACGGGCACGGCGGGACACTGGCCGCCCTGGCCGCGCCGGGGCCCGGCGGGACCCCGAGCTGCCTGGAGGAGATGCGAGATCTCGGGGTCCGGACGCTCTTCTATTTCCAGGTCGACAATCCGCTGGTCCGGATCGCCGATCCGGCCTTCCTCGGGTTGCATCGCGAGGCCGACGCCGAGATGTCGTTCAAGGTCGTGGAGCGCCTCT
>JAJPJC010000507.1 GCA_021324445.1 Isosphaeraceae bacterium | reverse complement strand
GTCGGCTCGAAGCGGCGGTGGATGGTGACGTAAATATGCTGGTCGATGGTGGTGCTCAGGACGGCCCCGAACTCCTGGCGATAAAAGGCCGGCAGGTCGGTCCCGCCGCCGGCGAAGCTGACCCGATAGGGCGTCTGAGAGATAATCATGATAACACCTCCTGGGGATCGGGGCCCTCGCCGCGCCCAAGGCGGCGCCGGCCGGCGGCCGGTCCCAGGTCCCGGGCCACCATGCAGGCGATGAACCAGGCGTTGCGGGCATACCGGCCGAAGAGGCGGCGGGGCTCGCGCCCCAGCCGGAAGGCCCATTCCAGGCCGGACCGCTGCATCCAGCGGGGAGCGCGGCGGACCCGCCCGGCGGCGAAGTCGATCGCGGCCCCGACGTTGACCACCACGGGGACCCCCATCGCCTCGAGGTTCGCCGCCAGCCAGCGCTCCCCCTTGGGCATCGTGAAGGCGGTCAGGAGCAGATCGGGACGCGCCGCACGAATCCGGGCGATCAGGTCGGCCTCGTCGGCGTCAGTCCATTCCCGAAAGGGGGGGCAGGCCGTCCCCACGACGGGCAGCCCGGGGTAGAGCGCAACCAGCCGCCGCGCCGCGGCCGCGGCGACCCCTTCGGCTCCCCCCACCAGGAACAGCCGGTACTGCTTCCGGGCCGCCTCCGCGCTCAGCTCGAAGATCAGGTCGCTGCCGGTGACCCGCTCCGGCAGCGGCCGGCCCGTCCGCCGCGAGGCCCAGACCAGCGGGGCGCCATCGGCCAGGATGAAGTCCGCCCGCGCGTTGATCGCCCGCAGGTCGGGATGCTTCCGGGTGAGCATCGCGTAGTGGGTGTTGGCCGTGATGAAATGCGCCGGGCACCCCGCTGCAATCCGCTCGCCCACCGCGGTGACCACCTCGCTCAGGGTCAGCCGTGCCAGCGGCAGGCCCCAGACCCAGACCGAATCGGGCCGTTGCGTCGGTCGGCCGACAGTCGGATCGTCCGCCATCGTCCCCAAGGCCTCCCTGGGTACCGCATCGGGGACCGGCCTCCCGCCGTCGGCGAGAGGACGGGCCCAGTCGTGGTTCCGGTTCCTCGCTCCGGCCCGCGCTCGGCATGCTGCACGGAACCGCGGGACGATCTCCTCAGCCGTGGGGAAGCCTACGCCAGTTCGTCGAGGTCCTTGTGGCTGGTCTTCTGGCTCTTGACCGGCCCCCGATCGGTCAGCAGGGGGATGACGATCTTCCGCTCCTCGGCCTCGGCCGCGGTCACCTCGGGGACCAGCCAGGCCAGGATGGCCAGCTCCAGTCCCACCAGGATCAGCGCCAGCGGCATCATCAGCCACCCGGAAATGTCGTGCGCCCATTCCTGGGCCCGATCCCCCCGGATGTAGTAATAGCACCAGCCGGTGGCCACGATCCGGATCATGTTGCTGAGCATGGCGATCGGCACGGCGCTGAGCAGCAGGACAATGCGCTTCCAGTTGGCCAGGGGGATCAGCACCACCGTCGCGGTCACCGTGGCGGCCATGCACATCAGCATCCTCAGCCCGTTGCAGGCCAGGGCCACATCGAGCGGCCGCATCCCGAAGAGGGTCCGGAGCAGGATGACATTGCCTTCCTGGAGCGCCCAGAATCCCGACAGTTGGAGCAGGATGTAACTCCCCGACGTCGCGATCCGCTGCAAGGGCAGCGCGATCCGGGCATTGATCGCATCGGGGAGGGGGAGCATGAAGACCAGGAAGACGATGGCCGGCCAGGCGCGGTGCAACAGCGGCCAGCCGCCGACGGTCCAGGCCAGGCAGGCGACCGCCGGCACGAGGGTCGCGGTCTCCAGCCACCGGAAGCTCCCCTCATAGGCGACGCCCCGCAAGGCCAGGATCGCCGCCAGCAGGACCCAGCCCCACCACGGCGTGGCGATGGCGTCGCGGGAGGGCTCCCAGGGCCGATCCGCCAGCCGGCGCCAGAGGATAAAGATGGCGATCGGCACCACGAGGTAGCCATGCGAGTAGTTCGGATCCGCGGACCAGATCGTGCTCAGATCGCGGAAGTTCGGCGCGTACGCCCAGCCCAGCAACACGACTCCGGCTCCGACGGCCCATCGCCAGGCCCGGGCCAGCCGCGGGTCGCTGGCGCGGCTCATGTTGATTCCCGCGGACGAGAGCTCAGCCACGTGCGTCTCCCTCGGGGGTTCGACTCCGGGCCGCGGCCGGAGTTGGAATCGGCCCGGCTTCCCGGCCGCGGACGAAGCGGACGCGACGGCGACGGCCCGCCGCGAATCCGGATCCGGATCCGGATCCGGACCACGACCCCATGCCACGACGATCAGGCGCAGACTCCGTCCCCATGGGTTGCACGTGTCCATGCAGCCGACCGGAAACGGGAGGATTCATCGCAACCAGTGGGGCAGCCGCGGCCGGCTGCCGCTTTTCCAATCGTGGCCATCGCCGAGGCCCGCGGCGTCTCGTCGCGGGCTGGAGCGGGATGGCTTCAGGCTCGGCTCGACCGGGCGGGCGCGGGCCAGTCCCGGGCCGGGAGGCCCTCGCAGTCGGCTGGCGAGCCGCCCGCTCCGCCTCGCCCGCCCCTACGGGTTTCTCAGGTCCCGTCGGACGCGCCGGCTTGGGGGGCGCGCCGCCGGCTGTAGCTATAACGACCATAGTACGAGTCGGAGTGCCGCATCCCGTTGATCACCGTCCCCAGGACGGTGATCCCGGCCCCATCCAGTTGGCGGCGGGCCCGCTCGACCTGGGGAAAGCGGCTGATGTCGTAGCGCACTGCCAGCACGGCGCCGTCCACCCATCGACCGATGATCAGCGCGTCGGGGACGGGCAGGACCGGGGGCGAATCGATGATGATCAGGTCGTAGAGCTGGCGAAACTGCCCAATCAGTAGCCCGAGCTTGCGACTCTGGAGCACGCGGCTGACGTCCTGCACCGGCGTGCCGGCCGGCAGCAGGTGGAACGTCCCCCCCTGGACCGGGATCACCAGCTCACTGGGCTGGAGCTCGTCCTGCTCCAGCGCATCGCTGAGCCCGGGGCCTTCGGGGATATCCAGCAACGAGCAGAGCGACGTCCGCCGCAGGTCGGCGTCGATCAGCAGGGTGGACATCCCCGCGTTGCCGCACCGGGCCGCCAGCTGGGCGCCCAGGGTCGTCTTCCCCTCGCCGCCGATGGCGCTGGTGATCAGGACCGACCGCCCCGTCTCCAGTTCGGCCGCGGTGCCGCAGACGGCGAACCGCAGGTGGTCGAGCCGCTGGATGAATTGCTCGATCTGGTCGTCGGCCTCCGGCAGGTTCCGCCGCCGGATCGACCGCGACGTCGGCAACGGCGGCAGCGCATAGACTTCCGACTGCACCCGGCTGGAGAGCGACTCGGGGTCAGCCACCCGCTCGGCCTTGATCTCCAGCACCAGGAACAGCCCCAGCATCAAGAACAAGATCCCCACCGGCGCCGCCGCCATGTACTTGAACCGCTTGTTGTTCGAGGGGATCTTCGGCTCCCGCGCGCGATCCACCGACGTCACCCGGTAATTGTCCTGGCCGATCTCGAAATCCAGTTGCTTGAGCTTCTCCGTGATCGTCCACTGGAGATGCTTCAAGCCCGTCAGGTCCTGCTCCGCCAGCCGGGCGCTCAGGGTGTCGTTGTTCTGGTTCTTGGTCTCGACGTTCATCTTGCGGATCCGCTCGGAGAGGGTGTCCCGCTTCCGCTTCAGCCGCTCGACCGTGCCCCTGAGCTGGGCGACCCGCACCTCCCACGACGCCGCGACTTCGACCGGATCGTCGGCGGTCAACTTGGCGCGGATGGAATCGTACTTCACCGCCCAGAGCTGGTCCCGCTGTTCCTCCAACGTGTTGAGCTTCTTCTGCAACTTGCCCAGCGCCGGGTCGCCGCCCCGCCGCGCTATCCCCCGGATCATCTTGATCTGCTCCTGCATCGCGCTGATCTCGCGCATGAGCGCGGCCACTTCGGAATCCTTGTAGAATTCCGCGGCGATGACTTTCTCGAGCTCCTCGCCGGCCAGCCGCGACTCCTGCCGGCCCTCCGCCGACTGGGCTTGCTCCCGGGCGGCCTCGGCCGCCTTGAGGTTGGCATCGGCCTCCCACAACTTCATTTCCGTGTCGAACAGCTCGTGGGTCGCGCGGGCATGCTCGCTGGCCGTGTTGTAGACGAAGGACGACTCCAGGCCCGCATTGCCGTCGCGCACGACCCGGATCTGCGCCTGCGGCTGCGCGTTGGGCACCTGGGCTCCCTGATCGACGTACCCCTTCACCTCCTCCGTCTTCTTCTTGATCTCCTGGTCCAGCTTCTTGAGCTCGTCCTCGAGGTTTTTCTTCAGCTCGCTGTTGGAGGAGCGATGGTACGCGGTGTGCCGCTCCATGAAGGCGTCGACCACGGCGTTGACGATCGCCGCCGCCTCGCTGGGGATCTTCGACTCCAGCGCCACCCGGATCAGATAGGTGCCCCGGCCCACAATGTCGACGACCAGGTCGTTCTTCAGCTCGGTCTCGGGGTCTTCCGACTTCTTGATCCGGGGCAGGTTGCTGACCGTGGGGTTGTTGATGGCCACTTTCAGCACCGAATCGCTCTTGATGATCTCGACCTGGGTCTGGAGATAGGTCTGGCTCCCCCGGTCGCCGCGCCATTCACTCGAACTGTAGATCTGGGTCGGGGCCGGCTCGACCCGCAGCGTGTAGACGGCCTGGTAGGTCGGCTCAACCCACTCGAAGATCAACCAGGCCAGGGGGGCCGACAGCACCAGCCAGAGCAGGAGGATCCGCCACCAGTGGCGGTTGAGCCCGCGGAGCAGGACCCGAGGGTTGAACTGAGCGGGAGGACTCGGCACCACGCCCAGCTCGCGCGGCAGCGCGGGGATCGGGGCCGGCGGCTGGGACAAGTCCCCAGGCAACCGAGCCGGCACGTGCGAGTCGAACCTGTCGAGGGTGTCCATCGGGGAGTTCACTCAAGGTGTCGGATCGCAAGACTTCACGGGTTCAGGCTGGTCGACTTCTGACCTCAACGGCAATCCGCCGGGGCCGCGCCCCGGCAGGAGATGGAACCCTCCGCCATCCGCCCCGGACCACGCCTCCACGATTCTCAATCAGGGCTGGTCTGGAGCCATCGAATCCTGCAAACAAAAAACCGTCCGGAGCGAACGTCGCGACCCTGCGACCCCACCGCCGGGCTCGTTGGCCCGGCCGGGACACGCCCACGCCGCTGGGGAGTGGGGTTGTTCCATGCCCAGAGCGGTCCCCAAGGGACGGTCCTCAGGGTACTCCACATTGTTCCGTCTCGTCAAATTAAAATTGCATGTCGGGTATCGCGCCGACCCCGGGACCAATTCCATGTTGACCTGTCGCAACGCCACCGCACCAGATCGGTTCTCCGGAATCTCCCCATTCGTCCTCGATCGGTCGTTACCACCGGACTGCGCTGGGCCGGCCGCGCCGCGCGTGGCCCACCAAGCCATTTAAAACATACGCCCGACTTGCGGCCGTGATTCCTGGTCCCTTCGGGCCACGCGTTGGGATCTTGCAGCAACGCGATCGCGCGCGGTACGGGGTGTCACGAGGAGGGATCGCAGTCCGATGGACGTTCTCAGGGAGCTTGGTCCTCCTCGGTCGCTATCGGGATCAGACGGACAGCTTCTCACGAGCAGGCCGCGTTTTCGGTTCCCCGGGCCCGACTTTCGGGGATGCCGCTTCTCCGGTGCGGGCTCACGGTCTAAAATTGAGGATGGTCTCGAGTTTCTGGGGGCGCTGGAACGCGGACATGGTCAAGGCCCCAGGAGCATGACGGTTCCCCGATCGGGCTTGTGACCCCGAATTCCCGCCCACGATCGCATTATTAAAGATGATTGATGGTTTTCGGCGACCGCGGTGGCTTCTCGGCGAAGGAATGAGGGGCTGATTTGTTCCGGCGCGTCAGTGCCGCGGGGGGATTCCTGGGGAGTGCACCCACCCGGGGATCGTTCCCTCCCATGGGGATGAAGGACCCGTGATGAGCACCCGTCTACGAACGGCACGGCTCCGGATCCCGGTCGAGTCGGGGGCGATTCAGGACCGATCCCGGGGCACGACCTGGCTGTGCAGGCTGATTCAGATCGCGTTGGCCCTCTACCTGATCCCGGCGCTGCTGGTCGTCCTGGTCGTGGGGGGCATCGGCATGGTGGTCCTCGCCATCGCGCGCCTGCTCACCACGATCCTGGGCAAGTCGGCCGGTCAGGAGCAATCCCCGATTGGACCGGCGCCTCCCTCCTCGAAGACCTGAGCATTAACCCGATCGCCCGCGGTTCCCGGCGGGGACCGGCGCCGCCTGCACCGGCGCCGCCGCATCCGCCGCGCCGCCCGGATTGGGGGAGAGGCGCCGTTGGATTTCCTGGATGAGCTGGCTGAGCAAGGATTCACACGGGCCGTCTTCGTGGGTCAGGGTACCGGAGATCTCGCGTTGGAGCTGGATCTTGAAGGCACCGGGGTGGTAGCGGAAGGCCTTCCAGCGGCTGCCCAGCTCCGGCACCCATTGCCCGTCATGGTAGAAGGTATGGTACACCACCTGATAGCGCTCGGTCGGGCCGACCTTCCTGGAATAGATCGCCCTGCGGCAGACCGCCGGCACCTTCAGGCCGGGGATGGCCAGCGGCCGGTCCTCCGGGGGCAGGATCACGCGGTAGCCATGACCTGGATAGCAGACATCGGGCGGGTGGGCGAAGACCGTGGCGGCCAGCCCGTAGAGAACCATGACCGAGATCCGGTCGCCACCCTTTTCGTTGACGTATTCCCGGACGAAGTTGACGCTGGAGCCCGCCGTCCGCGCCACCTCGGGCTCGAGCTGGCTCTCCGAGCTTTCGATCCACTGCCAGCCTCCCAGGCTCTTGGGCAGCTCGTCCAGCGGGAACGGGCAGACGGCGCCCTGTTCAGCCCGGACGCGGAACTGCCAGTCGCGCCAGAACCGAATCCCCCCCGAGATCCCCAGCAGGAGGCAGGTGATCACCATCCACACCCAGGGGGACGCGGCGGTCTGGGCAGGGGGGGGCTTCGCATCGCGGGTCGGCGCGCTCAATAACGGACGGACGGACATGGATGTCATGGTCTTGACCGGCTTCACGCTAGTGGGTCTTGGTGCTGAGGAGAGGAGCGGTCCCGATTCGGCTTGCGCCATCCACGCTGCCGCTCAAGTTTACGATGTATTCTCCATCCCGGTGACCAGGATCACAAGATGGGGGATCAAATTGAACAGGCCCCCACGGCTTACCGGTCCGGTCTGCGGACGCGAACGAGGGGGGCGGCGTCACCGGTGCGGGTGCGGCGACCGACGCTTGGGCTTCGATCCCGGATCGCCCGGGAAGACAGAGGTCCCCGGCGCGACTTCGGTTCCGCATCGCAGGCTGGCGCGCGGCGGGTGCGCGGCATAGAAAGTTCGGAGCCCTCGGGTTATGATGATTGACCTGGAGGCCCGCCCGGCTCGGCCGAGGGAGTGCCTCCTCCTCAAGGTTCGGAGGATTCCAGGCCGATGCGATGGTCCGACATCCCGTTTGATCCCTCCCGGGCGACCTTGCGGCAGTTCGCCGGGCTCTGGCTGGTCTTCTTTGGAGGGCTGGCGCTCTGGCAGGGCCTGGTGCGCGGCCAGACCGGCCTGGCCGCGATCTTCGCCGTGCTGGCCCTGACGATCGGCCCGCTCGGGCTGATTCGCCCGGGGTGGATCCGCCCGATCTACGTCGGCTGGATGGTCCTGGCCTTCCCGATCGGCTGGACGGTCTCGCAGGTCATGCTGGTGCTGATGTTCTATGGGCTCTTCACGCCGATCGGCCTGGTGTTCCGGCTCCTCGGCCGCGACGCGCTCCACCGCGCCCGCCGCCCCGGGGTCGAATCGTACTGGATCCCCAAGCCGGCGCCGGCCGGGCCGCGGAGCTATTTCCGGCAATTCTAGCGGAGCCGACGGCTCCCTCCCCCATCCGGAGGCGATGTTATGAGCGAGACGACCCCCCACGCTCCCAGCGAGTTCGAAAAAGCGGCCGGCGACACCCAGGGCGAGAGCCTGGCCAGCGAGTTCTGGGCATTCCTGGCCCAGAACAAGAAATGGTGGCTGCTGCCGATCATGATCGTCATGCTGCTGCTGGGCACCCTGATCCTGCTCTCCAGCACGGCCGCGGCGCCGTTCATCTACACCTTGTTCTAATTCGCCTTCCCCTGGTTGGCGACCGCCGCTGCTGCTTTGGCGATCTCCTCGGGGTCGCCCAGGTAGTAGCGGCGGATCGGCTGGAGCTGCTCGTCCAGCTCGTAGACCAGCGGCACGCCGGTGGGGATGTTCAGGCCGACGATCTCCTGGTCGGAGATCTTGTCGAGGTACTTGACCAGGGCGCGCAGGCTGTTGCCGTGGGCGGCGATGATCACCTTCCGGCCGCTCTGGATCGCCGGCACGATCGCCTGGTGCCAGGCGGGGAGGAACCGCGCGACGGTGTCCTTGAGGCATTCGGTCAAGGGGAGCTCGGACGGGCCCAACCCGCGATAGCGCGGGTCGGTGCCGGGATGGCGCGGGTCCGACGCGTCGAGGGCCGGCGGCCGGATGTCGTAGCTCCGCCGCCAGATCCGGACCTGCTCCTCGCCGTACTGCGCCGCGGTCTGCGCCTTGTTCAAGCCTTGCAGCGCCCCGTAGTGCCGTTCGTTGAGCCGCCACGAGTGCTGCACGGGGATCCACATCAGGTCCAGCTCGTCCAGCACGATCCAGAGGGTCCGGATCGCCCGCTTCAAGACCGACGTGAAGGCGACGTCGAAGGTGAACCCCTCGGCCTTGAGCAGCTCGCCGGCCCGACGGGCCTCGGCCCTGCCCCGGTCGGATAGGTCGACATCGGTCCAGCCGGTGAAGAGGTTCTCCTGGTTCCAGATGCTCTCGCCGTGGCGCAGCAAGACAAGCTTGGTCATGCAAGTTCCCGTGCATCAACGTGGTCGTTGCTCAGTGGCACCGTCGTATTGTCCGCGCCGGCGCGACGACCGTCAATCGCCTGCGGCTGGAGCGCGGCCTCCGGCGGCGCGGGGGGCGTCATGGCGGCGAGCTTCTGGAGGATGGGCCGGCCGTAGACCGGCTTCATGATGGCCTGGGCGAGCCGGTTGACGGCGTCAAACGGCTGCGGCATGGGGCGGCGGATGTCGACGATCAGGATGACGCGATCGGAGTCGCTCCGGTTGGTGACCTCGTGGTCCCAACTGTCGTCGAACAGCACGCTCTGGCCCTCCTGCCAGGTATAGACCTGGTCCTTGAGCCGGATCGAGGGCGGGTCCGTCTCGGGCACGACCAGGCCGAGGTGATAGCGGAGATAGCCCCGGTACGGGCCCTCGTGCGCCGGGATCGACTTCCCCCCCTCCAGGATCGAGAAGAACGCCTCGAACAGCCCGGGGATCCGGTCGAGCAAGGCCACGGTCCGCGGGCAGCGCGCGCAGTAGGCCGGCGGCTTCACACCCATGAGATTGAGGGGGTAGACCTTCCAGTCCTTGTCCGGGGCGACCCGCGCCGAGATGGGGTACTGCATCGCGTCGAGCTCGTGATAGCGGGGGATCGCCCGCTTCTCCGGGAGGATGCCCAGCAGCTCCTCGCGGATGACGTGGTAATTGCGGTCGAGCTCGAGCAGCTCGGGGCGGGTGGCGGCGATGTCGAAGAAGACCGGCCGGCGCGGCCCGCCGATGTGCAGGTCGTAGAACTTGTTGAGCGGAATGAGTAATTTCTCGTAATCGATCTGATCGAGGATCATGGCCTGGCCTCGGGCGAGGATCGCCGGCCTGGCTGCCGGCTCGGGCCACTCGTCCCTGAGACGGGGCGGGAGCGCCGCGCGGGGTCGCCCGCGGGTCCCAGACTCCGATTAGACCGGGTCGGGGCAGGGGGGGCAAGCTCCTGGGGCCCGAGGGGATTCAGCGGCCCGTCACGGCCACCGCCACGGGGCAGGGCTCGTTGGCCTCCTCGCGGATGATTCGGATTGGCCCCGGTCGCTCATGGCCGGAATCGACGCGGACCGGCAGGCCGGTCGGCCGGTCGAAGGGCAGCCCCAGCGGCCTCGGGGCGGCCGGCTCCAGCGGATGCATCCGGCCCCGGCGCGCCGCCCGCAGCGCCACCGCCAGGAGCAGCACCCCCGAGCCGGCGGCCAGGCTCGCCATCCCGAGCAGCTCCTCCCACCTCGTCTCCTCCGCCGTGCCCCGGGCGAGGTCCCAGGCGGAGCGGGGCCGCTCCTCGATCCACCCCGCTGTCACCCCAGGAGGGTGGTCGAAGCAGGCGAAAACCGGCACCGGTGACAGCAGCAGGCATACCGCGATCGTCGAGCGTCGCATCGGCGGCCTCCTCCAGAACGGGAATGACGGGATTTGCGACTGTGTTCTGACAATTGTAAGATTGCTCTGACAATTGTCAACGATGGAGTGGATATGCGGACCCCGAATCGAACCGACGTGTTGGCGACGGTTGGGCGCAGGCGTAGAATCGATGTCCGGCGGCCGGCTCCGCTCCGCTCCCAGGGCGTCGACCTGGAGGGATCCGCGGGGCCGAGGGTTCCGGCTTCGGCCGAGGAGGCCCGACGTGCGCATCGCTGACCTTTCCACCGCGGCCCTCTGCGGTGTCGCGGTGTTCGTTGCCGGCTGCGCGGAGCAGCCGGTCCCCGGGCCGGTCGCGACCGCCGGGAGTTCGCCCGCGATCGCCCCGAGCGGGAGCGTGATCCGGATCGATCCCGGCCCGGACGCTCCCAGGAAGGCCCAGGCGGCGCTGATCAACGCCCGCCCGGGCGACGTCATCGAGTTCGCCGCCGGCCGGTTCGACTGCCGCGCGACCCTCTCGCTGGACGTCAGCCGGGTGACGATCCGGGGCCAGGGGCCGGACCGGACGATCCTCGCCTTCAAGGACCAGGGGCCGGGGACCGGTGGCGAGGGACTGCTGGTCACCAGCAAGGAGGATGTGACCATCCAGGACCTCGCCGTGGAGGATGCCCGGGGCGACGCCATCAAGGTCCAGGGGACCCGGCGGATCGTGCTGCGCAACCTCCGGGTCGAGTGGACCGGCGGCCCGAAGGAGACCAACGGCAGTTATGGGCTCTACCCCGTGCTCTGCAACGACGTGGTGATCGAGGGCTGCACCGCCGTCGGGGCCTCGGATGCCGGCATCTATGTCGGCCAGTCGGAGAACATCATCGTGCGGGGCAACACGGCTCGGCAGAACGTGGCGGGCATCGAGATCGAGAACTCGACCCGGGCCGACGTCGCCGACAACCTCGCCACCGACAACTCCGGCGGCATCCTGGTCTTCACGCTCCCCGACCTGCCCAGGAAGGACGGCCGGCTCTGCCGCGTGTTCCACAACCGGGTGCTGGCCAACAACCACGAGAACTTCGCCCCCAAGGGGAACACCGTGGCGACCGTCCCGCCCGGCACCGGCGTGATGATCATGGCCCACGACCAGGTCGAGGTCTTCGACAACACGATCGAGCGGAACCAGACCGCGGGCCTGTCGATCGTCAGCTACCTGATCACCGGCAAGCCGTTCACGGATGAGAAGTACGACCCGTTCTGCGAGGCGGTGTACGTCCACGACAACCGCTTCGCGGGCAACGGCGGCCAGCCGGCCGGCGAGCTCGGCGGCCTGCTGGCCAGGGCGCTGGGGACCCCACTGCCCGACATCCTCTACGATGGCGTGGCCGACCCGAAGAAGCAGGCCGGCGGCAAGCTGCCCGACGCCCTGGCGATCCGCATCCGCCACAATGGAACGGCCGGCTTCGCCAACTTCGACGCACCCGCCTTGAAGGCGTCCGCCGCCGAAGCCGGCAAAGGACCGGCCCCGAAGATTGTCCGCGATCTCACGGCCTATGAGGGCGCGCTCCCCGCGCTGGCGCCCGTCTCGATCGAGGGTCTTCGGTGAGTGCGCACGCATCCCCACGCGATTGCCGGACCCGGCCCGGGGCGGTCGTTGCCCGGGCCGGCGCGCTCCTGCTGCTGGCCGCCTCGGGGTGCGGGCCGCGCGCGGTGCGCGAGACAACCCCAGCCCAGGCCCCGGCGCAGCCCTTCGCGAAGTTATCGCAATATGCCCTGTTCGCGGGCGATCCCGCGGCCCAGGTGCCGGCCGAGGGCGTGATCCCCTACGATCTCAACTCGCCGCTGTTCAGCGACTACGCCGAGAAGTACCGGTTCGTCAAGCTGCCGCCGGGCACGCACGCGACGTACCGCGACGTCGACGTCTTCGAGTTCCCCGTCGGCACCGTGATCGCCAAGACGTTCGCCTACCCGCACGATGCGCGTGACCCGTCGCGGGGGCGGCGCTTGATCGAGACGCGGATCCTCAAGCGCGAGCCTGACGGCTGGGTCGGCCTGCCCTACATCTGGGACAGCGCGCAGGCCGAGGCCACCCTCGACGTCGCCGGCGACACCGTCGACGTGACCTGGATCCACACCGACGGCCGCCCGCGGACCAACAACTACATCATCCCCAACAGCAACCAGTGCAAGGGCTGCCACAAGACGGGCGAGCGGATGACGCCGATCGGCCTGAAGGCGCGGCATCTCAACCGGGACTTCGCGTATCGCGCGGGGACGGAGAACCAGCTCACCCACTGGAGCCGCCGCGGGGCGATGGCCGGTGCCCCGTCCCCGGCCGAGGCGCCCCGGCTGGCCGTCTGGGACGATCCCCGCAGCGGCCCGCTCGACGCGCGCGCCCGGGCCTGGCTGGAGATCAACTGCGCCCACTGCCACAACCCCGAGGGCCCGGCGCGCAACTCCGGGCTCGACCTGACGGCCGCGCAGCGGAACCCGACCGCCTTCGGCGTCTTCAAGCCGCCGGTCGCCGCCGGCATCGGCTCGGGCGGGCTGGCCTACGACATCGTCCCCGGCCGGCCCGATCAATCCATCCTGGCCTACCGGATCGCCTCGACCCACCCGGGCGTCATGATGCCCGAGCTGGGCAAGCGGCTGGTGCATGAAGAGGGCGTGGCGCTGGTACGGCAGTGGATCGCGGCGATGCAGCCCGATACCCGATGATCCTCATCATCCGGTCGGTGCCACCCGGGCGCGGCGGTCTCTTCGCCCGCGAGACTCGATCCGCTATGATGATCTCCGCCGGCCGTCTCCCCGAGAACGCTCGCCATCGACGCCGTCGTGTCGAGCCGTACCCCTCTGAGGATGTCAATCCATGGACCGAGCCCTGAACTGGCTGGAAGCGCATTTCCCCGACCTGGAGCGCGACCTGGCCGAGCTGGTGAAGATCGACAGCATCAGCACCGACGGCGACCACCAGGCCGAGATCGAGCAATCGGCGGAGCTGGTCTGCGCGCTGATGAAGCGGGCCGGCCTGCGGAACGTCGGGATCCTCCGCGCCGAGTGGGCCAACCCCTACGCCTACGGCGAGTGGCTGGAGGCGCCCGGCCAGCCCACCGTGCTGCTCTATTCTCACCACGACGTCCAGCCGCCGGGCCCCGAGGAGAAGTGGGTCTCGCCCCCCTGGCAGCTCACGCGCCGCGCGGGCCGGCTCTATGCCCGCGGCGCCGTCGACGACAAGGGCGGTGTCGTCGCCCAGCTCGGCGCGCTGGCCGCCTGCCTGCACGGCGAGGGCCGCTTGCCGATCAACGTCAAGATGATCGTCGAGGGCGAGGAGGAGATCGGCTCGAAGAACCTCCTGGGCTTCTTCCAGCAGCACCGCGATCACTTGCAGGCCGACCTGATCGTGGTCTGCGACACCGAGAACATCCAGGACGGCACGCCGTCGATCACCTATTCGCTCCGCGGCCTGGTCTCGGTCCTGGTCGAGGTCCGCAGCGCCGCCGGCCCCAAGCACAGCGGGTTCGTCGGCGGGGCCATGGCCGACGCGGCGATCGCCCTCAACCGGATCCTGGGGCGGCTGTACTGGGACAACGGCCAGGTTCCCATCCCGCACTTCTACGACGGCGTCCGGCCGGTCTCCCCGGCGGAGCGGGCCGTCTTCGCCAGCCTCTCGGACGAGGCCGAATTGCGCGCGCAGCTCGGGGTCCTGCCCGGCGTCCGCCTGGCGATCGAGCCGGGGTCGAGCTTCTACGAGCAAACCAGCCGGCGGCCGGCGGTGACGGTCATCGCCCAGGAGGCCAGCTCCCTGAAGCGCGCGTCCAATCAGGTCCTCTCCTCCGCCAGTGCCATCGTCTCCTGCCGGCTCGTCCCCGACCAGGACCCCAAGGCGGTCCTCGAGCACCTGCGGGCGTTCCTGATGGAGGATCCGCCGTGGGGCGTCCAGGTCGAGGTCACGGTGCGCGATGAGCCGACGCCGTGGTGGATCACCGACCCGCGGGGACCGGCCTTCGAGGCGGCCAAGCAGGCGCTGGAGGCCGGCTACGGCCAGCCGGTCGTCCCCCTGGGCTGCGGCGGCTCCATCGGCTTCGTCCGCCCGGTGGCCGAGCTCTTCGGCGGTGCCCCGGCCTTGCTCCTGGGCATCAGCGGGGACGACCTCCACGCCCCCAACGAATACCTGCACGAGGACGACTGGCACAAGCTGATGAAGTCGCTGGTCCATCTCTTCGGGAAGCTGGGCGAGCTCCCCGGCGGGAAAGTCAAATGATGAGGATTAGGGTATGCTGATTCCGATCGCGACGCTGCTGGCTGCACTCCTGCCCGGAGCAGAGCCAACCGCGCCCCGCAACGATTCGATCTGCCAGCGGGACCTCAAGGCCGACCTCTTCTTCCTGGCCGGCGACCGGTTCCGCGGCCGATTGACCGCCACACCCGAGAACGAGCTGGCCTCCGAGTTCATCGCCGCGCGGTTCGAGCGCCTGGGCCTCAAGCGCCTGGGGACCGGCGGGTCGTACTTCCATCGTTTCCACCTCGTGACGGCGCGCCTCGGCTCGTCCAACAACCTGAAGCTCGGCGACGGGCCTCGGTTCGACACCGGCCAGGAGTTCATGCCCCTGAACTTCAGCCCTCCGGGAGAGCAGCGGATCGGAGGCCCGCTCGTCTTCGCCGGCTTCGGGATCCGTGATCCCGATCGCGGGCATGACGATTACCGCGGCATCGATGTGAGAGGTAAGATCGCCGTGGTCCTCGACCACGAGCCGGGGGAGAACGACCCCAAGAGCCCGTTCGACGGCCTGGTCCTGAGCGAGGCCGCGACGCCATGGCGCAAGACATTGACCGCTCAAGCGGAGGGGGCCGTCGGCATCATCTTCGTCTCCGACGTGCACAACCACCCCGAACCCCAGAACTTCGAGGCGATCGCGCGCTCCGCCTGGCCCGAGAAGCCGCCGCGGATCCCGCACTACCTGCTGCAGGATTGGGTCGACCGGATTCACATCCCGGCCGCCCAGGTCTCGACCGTGTTGGCTCGGACCCTGCTGCGCCGGGCGAAGGGCTCGTTCGAAGACCTGGCCCGCGCGGCGGAGAAGCCATCCGGAGGGAGCGCGGAGATCGGGTACGTCTCAGTCAACCTCGTGACCGACGTCGGCCGCCACATCGTCCCCGACCGCAACGTGCTGGCCGCGCTCGAGGGGAGCGATCCGCGGCTCAAGGACGAGTGGGTCGTGATCTCCTGTCACCACGACCACAACGGCGCCGACGGCGACCAGGTCTTCAACGGCGCCGACGACAACGGCTCGGGCGTCGTGGGCCTGCTCGAGATCGCCGAGGCCTACGCCCTGGCCGCCCAGGACGGGCACCGGCCGAGGCGGTCGATCCTGTTCGTCTCGTTCAACTCGGAGGAGCGCGGGCTGCTCGGCTCCTGGGCGTTCGTCGAGCGGCCGCCCGTGCCGCTGGAGCGGATCGTGGCCGTGCTCAACATGGACATGGTCGGCCGTGACGAAGAAGTCCCGGAGGGGGGCGGCGCCCGGTTCCGGGGTTTGCCGGTGCAGTCGGCCGAGTCGAACCGCAACGCGGTCAACCTGCTGGGCCACAGCCGCAGCGCCGCGCTGGCCCGGACGATCGAACAGGCCAACGCCCCCTTCGGCCTGACGCTCAAGAAGGTCCTGGACAACAACCGCTCCAACTTGCTCCGCCGCAGCGATCAGTGGCCATTCCTCCAGAACGGCGTGCCGGCCGTCTTCTTCCACACCGGGCTGCACCCCGACTACCACACCACCGGCGACCGGCCCGAGCGGATCCACTACGCCAAGATGGAGCGGATCGTCCGCCTGGTCCACCAGGCGAGCTGGGACCTGGCGCAGCAGCCCGGCCGCCCCCAGCTCGATGCCAGGGCGACGGGAACGGCGGGCCGTTGAGGCTTCGACCCAAGAGCGACCTCATCTGGCGCCGGGCGCCTTGCTATCCTTGTGCAAGCTGGCGGTCGTTGCGCCCTCTGTGAGGCGGGAGGTCATCGGCCTCCAGCAGCGCCGCGTCGCCGACCCAGGACAGACGCGCGGGTTCCCCACGTCCGGGAGTCCGATGCGCTGCGACCGCCGCCACACGAGCGCCAGGAGCGTCCGCCCGATCACCACGTACAGGGCCAGCAGCCCGAGCCGTCGCCAGCCGCGCGCTTGCTCGATCGCCCGAAACGGGAAGAGCAAGACCGTGACGAACGTCGACTCCCGGCGCGCGGGTGCGGGTTCGGGGCTCATCGCGCGGCGTCCTCCCCGGTGGCGTCCCATCGGGCTAGGATGGCAAAGTTAACTGGAGGCACTGTTGCTCCAATTTCGCGAGATAAGCGGCCGGGTCATGGCGGAATCGTCGCTGCTTCCGCCGCGCCTCGCGCCGCTGCC
>JAJPJC010000552.1 GCA_021324445.1 Isosphaeraceae bacterium | reverse complement strand
GTCGAGCCCCAGGACGACCCCTGCAATGACTTCTTGAGCGTCTTCCTGCCGGAGCTGGACCGGCAGGTGTTCTCGGTGCCCCGCTAGAGCGTGTAACGCCCGTGTTGCGCACACAAGGAGGGCAGCCAGTGGATACCAGCCCGACGCGCCAGCGAGTGGGTTTCTGCGGGAATCATCCCCTCACTCGCTGGCGCTTCGGGCTGGTATGCGCAACCCAATCGTTAAGCGCTCTAGACTCGGTGCACACCCGGGGGAACGCTGGCAGAGCAGAGGTGTGGGCCAGCCGTCCCCGCAATGGCCCGCCTCCCGGCGGATCTCGACTGTCGAATCCGGTCATCGGCGGCACGCCCATGACCAGCCCTGAGAGTGGGATGCTATAAAGGATTCCTTGAATGAGCACGGCGAATCCCGAGATCGGCGAAGTGGCCACGCGGCCCCCTGTTCGGGCCCGGATGATCCCCGGCTATGAGTCGGTCAAGCCGCTGGTCGAATTCCTGCTGGCCGCCGTGATGCTCCTGCTCACGGCCCCGCTCATCCTCCTGATCATGGTCCTGGTGAAGGTGAGCTCGCCGGGTCCGGTGATCTATCGCCAGCGCCGGATCGGTCTGCGAGGGAGGGCCTTCACCATCTACAAGATCCGGACGATGTATCTGGACAGCGAGCGCGACGGCCCGACCTGGGCGGTCCCCGGCGATCCCCGGGTGACCCCGGTCGGCTCGATCCTCCGCCTGACCCACCTGGATGAGCTGCCCCAGCTCCTCAACGTGCTGATGGGGGAGATGAGCCTGGTCGGGCCCCGGCCGGAGCGGCCGGAATTCGTCGAGAAGCTCGAGCACGACCTGCCCGGCTACCGCCGCCGGCTGGCGGTCCGGCCCGGCGTGACCGGCTTGGCCCAGGTGCAGCAGCCCCCCGACACCGACCTGGCCAGCGTGCGCCGCAAGCTGAATTACGACCTCTGCTACGTGGAGCGGATCGGCTTCTGGCTCGACGTCCGGTTGATCGCCGGCACCGTCCTCAAGTGCCTGGGCGTCCCCTTCACCTGGATCGGCTGGATCCTCCAGTTGCCCGACCCGAACCGCGACCTCGATTGTTCCTCTTTGTCCGTGGTCCGTTGTCCGTCGTCCGTGGTTCGCTGATTAGTTATTTGTTATTGGTTATTTGTTATTTGTTATTTGTCATTGGTCAGAAAGGGAAAGCGTGTTCCGGTCTTCACTGACCACTACGCTTCCGAAGCACTTATGACAAATAGCGAATGACGAATAACAAATAACCAATAACAAATAACAAAGGACCAGAGAGATGAGACGGCTCAACCTGGTTTTTCTGGCGATCCTGCTGGTGGCGGCGGCCCTGCTGGGCGGGGGCGTGCACCTGCTGCACGGGTTCCAGGTCCGTCGCAACGCGTCGGCCTTGCTGGACCGTGCCCGCCAGGCCGAGGCGGACCACGACCTGGAAAAGGCCGAGCAGGCGCTTCAGGCGTATCTGAACCTGGAGCGCGAGGACGGGAGCGCCTGGGAGCGGTACGCCCGGGTGGTGGAGCAGCGGGACCCGGCGCGGCGGCGGCGCGAACACGTCCTGGTGGTCCATGAGGAGGCCCTGCGGCACAAGCCGGGCGACCGCGCGCTCCAGCGCCACTGCGCCGAGCTGGCCCTGGAGCTGGGGCGGTTCCGCGACGCCGAGGGCCACCTGAGGGACCTCGGCGTCGGGGACCCGGTCAACGGGGCGGGACCGGGTGCGGTAGGTTCGCCACCGGCCGCCGAGCTGGCCGAGCTCGAGGACATGCTGGGCCAGTGCCAGCGCGGGCAGACCAAGTCCAAGGATGCCGAGAAGTCGTTTCGTCAGGCGCTGGAGCACGACCCGAGCCGGGTGGACACCTACGATCGGCTGGCGCGGATGCAGCGCGGGGAGCGGCGGCCCGGGGCCGTCGCCGACGCTGACGCGACGATCGCGAAGATGATGAAAGAGAACCCCAAGGCGGGGCGAGCGTATATCTACCGGTGGCGGTACACGCAGGAATTCGCGCCGCCGGCCGACGCCGGGGACATCACCACGGCCCTGAAGCTGGCCCCCGAGGATCCCGAGGTGCTGTACACGGCGGCCGTCGTCGCCGGTGAGCTGCGGCACGACGCGGCCGCGGCGCGGGCCCACTTCGAGAAGGGGTGCCGGCTGGATCCCCAGAACCCGGCCTTCGCCCTGGGCCTGGCGCACCTGGAGCTGCGCGACGGGCATCCCGAGCGGGCCGAGGCCGCGCTGCGGCGGGCCTTCCAGGCCCGTCCCCTCCCCGCGCTGGCCTTCGAGCTGGCCGATGTCCTGATCGCCCAGGGGAAGATCGAGGGGAAGGACCAGGCCGGCGCCTATCTCGACCACCTGCGGCGCGTCGGGCTGGGCGAGACCCTCGGGTGGTTCCTGGAAGGCGCGATGCTGGTCCAGCAGCAGCGGTGGGACGAGGCGATCGCCAAGCTGGTGCGGGCCCGGGCGGTCCTGGGGGCCCAGCCCCGGCTCCAGGCCCGGATCGATCTGATGCTGGCCGAATGCCACGGCCGCCAGGGGAACGTCGAGGAGCGAGTGGAGGACCTGCGGCGGGCCGTCGAGAGCCGGGGCGGCGCCGAATCGGCCGGGCTGGCGCTGGCCCAGGAGCTGGCCCGCTCGGGGAGGCTGGACCAGGCGGTGAAGGTGCTGCTGCCGCTGGTGGACCGCCGGCCGGAGTGGCGGCTCGACCTGGTGGGGCTGTTGATCCAGCGGGCGATCCGCCAGCCCCGCGGCCAGCAGGACTGGGCGGCGGCCGAGCGGCAGCTCGACGCGGCCGAGCAGGCGCCGCCGCCCCAGGGCGTCGAGCCGCTGGTGCTGCTGCGGCACGACGTGCTCGCCGCCCAGGACAGGCTGCCGGAAGCCCGCGCGGTGCTGGAGCAGGCCCTGCGCAAGGACCCCCGCAACCTGCGGTATCGGCTGGCGCTGGCGCGGCTGACCCAGCGCCAGGGCCAGGGGGCGGCGGCCCTGCGGATCCTCGACCAGGCGGAGCGGGAGCTGGGTCCGCGGCCGGAGATCCGGCTGGCCCGGCTGGACTACTGGGGCCAGGAGGGAGGCCCGGCGGCCAGGGCCGCCCTGGCCCAACTGGCGGCGAGCCGGCAGCAGGTCGCCGCCGCCGAGCGGCCGGCGCTGCTGAACCGGCTGGGCGCCGTCGCGATCCGGCTGGGCGAGCCGAGCCGGGCGCGGCAGTACTGGCGCGAGCAGGCGGCCCTCCAGCCGGAGCACGTCGCCGTGCGGCTGGGACTCTTCGACCTGGCCCTGGCGGCCGGCGACGCGGGCGAGGCCGCGCGGCTCGTGGACGAGATCCGCGAGGCCGAAAAGGCCGAAGGCGACCAGGCGACCTCCTGGCGCTTCGCCCGGGCGTCCCTGCTGCTGGACCGCTACCGCCGGGGAGCCTCCCAGGACCTGGACGAAGCCCGCGCGCTGGCCGAGGCGATCTCCCGGCAACGGCCCAACTGGTGGGTCGTCCCCACCCTCTTCGGCGAGATCGCCGAGCTCTCCCAGGCCACCGACCAGGCCATCGACCATTACCTGCACGCACTGGAGCTGGGGAACGTCCAGCCCCAGTTTGCCCGCCGGCTGGTGGGTCTGCTCCTCCAGCGGAACCAGCCGGGCGACCTGGAGAAGATCGAGCACGTCACCCACGTGCTCCGCAGCCAGGGAGCCGCCCTGAATGAGGTCACGATCGTCCAGGCCCTCGAGGCGATGCGCCGGCGCGAGTTCGATGCCGCCCTGAAACTGGCGCGCCAGGTCTTCCCCGAGGACTCGCCCAGCGCCTCCGACCACCTCAACCTCGGCCGGTTCCACGCGGCCGCCGGGCAGAGCGACCGGGCCGGCGAGCACTACCAACGCGCCGTCGAGCTGGGTCCCGGTGTGCCCACGGTTTGGTTGACCTATGTCCAGTACCTGGTTCAGAGCAAGCAGATCGCCCGGGCCCGGCAGGTAATCGAGGCCGCGCGGAAGGCCCTGCCGCCGGAGCGGGCGAGCTTGACCCTGGCCCAGTGCCACCTGGTCCTGGGCGATGCCCGGCGGGCCGAAGTCCTGGTCCGCAAGGCCCTCGATGCGGAGGGGAAGGCCGAGGACCCGGCGGCGCTGCGGCTGGCTGTCGGGGTCTACCTGGGCCAGAACCGCGCCGCCGAGGCCGAGAAGACCCTGGACCAGCTCGACCGGCTCGTGGCGGCCAACCCGGGGGAGAAGGCCTGGGTCAACCGGACCCGCGCCGTGGCGCTCCTGAGCAAGAACCGGCCGGCCGATCGCGACCGGGCGCTGGAGCTGGTCGAGCGGAACCTGGCGGCCAGTCCCGAGAGCGTCGAGGACCAGCAGCTCCGGGCGACCATCCTGGCCCTGCGGCCGGGCCGTCGCGGCGAGGCGATCGCGATCCTGGAGCGGCTGGCCGGCGCCAACCGGCTGGTTGTCGGCGAGCGGTTCCTCCTGGCCCAGCTCTACCTGGATCATCGCGACGAGCCCAGGTACGAGGGCCAGATGCGCACGCTCCTGGACCTCAAGCCCCGGAACTCGCAGCACCTGGCCCACTTCGTCAACTACTGGATCGGCCGCAACCAGCTCGACCAGGCGAAACCCTGGCTCGCCGAGCTGAAGCAGGTCGAGCCGAAGGGCCTGGCGGCCCTGGAGCTGGAGGCGCGGCTGCTCGACCGGCAGCACCGCCGGCCCGAGCTGCGGGCGCTGCTGGTGGCCCGCGGCGGGGAGGTCCCCGACCAGATCGGTCCCGTGGCCGATCTCCTCAGTCGTTACGGGTTCGCGCAGGAGGCCGAGACGGCCTACAAGGCATTCATCCTCCGCGAGCCCGGGCAACCCGAACGGACCCTCGCCCTGGCCCAGTTCCTGGCCCGCCAGGATCGGCCCGCCGAGGCGCTGGAGGTCCTCAAGAAAGCCTGGTCGACCTGCCGTCCCGAGCAGGTCGCCGCCGCCGCGTTGCCGCTCTTCGACGCCCCGACGGCGGGGGAGGCCGAGAAGCGGCAGGTGGAAGCCTGGGTGGCCGAGGCCGTCCGGCAGCGGCCCGAGGCGCTGTGGCTGGCGTCCAAGCTCGGGGTGATCTGGATCCGCCAGGGACGCTTTGAAGAGGCCGAGACGGTGTTGCGACGGGTCCTGGCCGGCCAGCCCGACAGCAGCGATGCGCTGAACAACCTGGCCTGGCTGCTCTCCCTGCGCGATTCCGGCAAGGCCGCGGAGGCCATCACGCTGATGGATCGTGCCATCGCGATCGCGGGAGAAACCCCCGGGCTGGCCGATACCCGGGCCGTGGCCCGGATCCGCTCGGGCCAGCTCGATCAAGCCGTGACGGAGCTGCTGGCGATCCGCAAGCAGGCGCCCGGCAACCCCAGTTTCGCCTTGCACCTGGCGTGGGCGTATCAGGCGAAAGGCCAGAGCGCCCAGGCCCGCGTGGAACTTCAGGAAGCCGACAAGCTCGGCCTGAAACCCACGGCACTGGATCCGCTCGAGCGGGCCGTCGTCCAGAAGCTGAGGCACGAGTTGTTCCCAGGTTGAGTCGAGCAGCACAGCCCGGCTTGCGGCCAGGAGGTGCGAGGCCCGGCCGGTCCGGCCGTCGGAGGGAGAATGCCCCCGGTAGGGGCGTGCCGACGGCGCGGAATTGCGGGACAAACCGGGTCGAGCCCGGTCGATCGGAAGGAAAGGAGGGCGAAGGCCAAGAATCCCAGGGTGATTGATCTTCACGTCGGAGGTCAACCCCGCTGCTCAAGCGGTCTTTGTTTCACGGGAGCCTCACCCAATGAGTTTCAAATCCTCATGGATATTCCGAGGTGCCAGCCGCGTCCTGACCGCGCTGGCGATCCTCGCCGTTCTCGGCCTGGCGACGCCCTCGGCGTCTGCTGCCATCGCTATCTCTTATAATGCGACAGATGTGCTCACCTCAGCCAACACGTCGGGCTCCGGAACCACCTCGGTTGCGGTCTCGCCGACGACGGTCGGGAATTTCACGCTGTCGCTCACGGTGACGACGACGAATTTGTCCTCGAGTGCCGGGTTGACGTCGATCACGACCACGGTCAACAACACCTCGTCGACGACCGACACCCTCGATCTCTTCGTGACGGGGCAGAATTACATCGCCGGCACGTCCGGCAACTTCATGCTCTCCAACTTCTCCGTCTCCGGGACCGGCGGGCCCCCCGCGAACGCGGCGGTAGACACCACGACCGCCAGTTCCTGGGTGGGTACGACCAACGGTGCCTACCAGATGAGCATCAACCTGGACCCGCTGACGGGTGCACCCACCTCGACCACGCCGCTCACGGCTCCCTACGCTTTCAATGGTACCCCACCCGGGTTCGGCCCGAACATCTTCTGGATTCGGGGGTCGACCGATTTCTCGATGACCCAGCAGCTCCTGATGACGCTCGGTGCCGGAGATCAAGCCTCCTTCACCATCACGACCAGTTCGCTGCCCTCGGGTGGTCCCACCAACGTGGTCCCCGAGCCGTCGACCATGGCGCTGGCGGGTCTCGGTGCGCTGGGGCTGATCGGCTACGGGCTGCGGCGCAAGGCCCGGAGCGCCTGAGCCGAATCCCTCCCGGTCTTCGGGCCGGGAACGGATGGAAAACCACAACCTCTTTGGAGGGTTTCTCCCGGTCTTCGGGCCGGGAGCGGATTGACGCCGACTTCTCTACCCTCGCCGGCCGGTGCCGGCGAGGGTTTTCTGCTCTGGGAGCGGGACCTCTCCACGGAAAGGGGTGAGCAACGGACGCTCGCCTTATGCTGAGTACAGTCACAAGCCCCTGGCTTCAGCCATGGGGTCCTTGACTCCCAGCCGGCTTCCAACGAAGACTCGAAGTCGGGATGCCGAAGGCCGCTCGCTCGGGTGGTCCGTTTCCGGCGCATCGCGCCAAGGTCATCGCAGGCGGGAGCGCTCGTGGGAAACCGGCTGGCTCGAAGAAAATACGATGGGCCTTGAGAGGGCGCCAGTTCCTGGAATCACCGACGCATGGAGTTTCGCTGGAACGACTGGAACGTGGAACACATCGCCGGGCATGGTGTCTCTCCCGAGGAGGCAGAACAGGTTGTTCGGGGGGCAAGTCGTCCGTACCCGAGGAAGATTGAGCCAGACAAGTGGCTGGTCTGGGGTCGTGGTCGGGGTGGACGGCTTGTTCAAGTTGTCTTTGTCTTGGATGATGAAGAATCGAGACTTCTCGCGGAACACAACCACGATTTGCCCCGAAGGGGCGGCAACACACCAGCCCGGGGCAACGCCCCGGGAACAGGTCGCCGACCCGGATCCCTGCCCTGAAAGGGCGAAACCCGCACGCCAGCGCCAGCGCGAGAAGCTGGGGTTTTGTGCCGCCCTTTCAGGGCTTGGGGTGGGGAATTCCTCGTGGTCCCGGGGCGTTGCCCCGGGCTGGTGTGTTGCCGCCCCTTCGGGGCAGGAATCCACCGCACGCGGCCGAGCCCGAGTCGGGTGGTGTTCGGCGAGAAGTCTCGAAGAATCGGTCTTCGTGATCCATGCCCGCGCGTTGACGGACAAGGAGAAGCGACGTTTTCGCCGGAGCCGGCCATGAGGCGAAAGAGATACTGGGAGATGACCACCGAGGAGCTTGCCCGAGCGACCCGGGCGCTGGATGAACCCTTGGTGGTGGACCAATCCCGTCCTTTGAGCACAGCCGAGCGCGAGCAATGGAGACGGGTCAAACAGGGGAGGGGGGGAACCCAGCTCGGTCAGGGATTCCAGCGAATCTCCGTCCGCATCGAGCAAGGCCTCCTGGACCGCGTCACAACTCTGGCCCGGAAGCGACGGATCAGTCGCTCCCGTCTGTTGGCTTCCCTGGTGGAAGCGGCGTTGGCGCAGCAAGAATAGGGCGGGATCGATGTCGCTTCGAGGAATGGGGAGCGAGTCCGGGAGTGACGGAACCCTCACGGTCGCGTCCCGGGGGTTGCGATCAACGTCCCCGGGGTTGATCGAACGGCGTGTTCTAGACTTGGGTCAGGACGTCCCCGGTCGTGGACCCCGTTCCCGCCCGGCCCGCGTGCTCCGGTGGGAAAATCGCCGCCGGACCCGACACCCTCTTGCATGCCTGCTGCGGCTCTTGCATAATGGGTTCTGGTTGGCTCGGTACGGAAGAGGCCCTCGATTAACGAAGACGTTCACGACCCGCCCAGGTCGCGAGGGATCGGTTCGTATCGGGACTTGATTGGGTGACTATGGGTTTTTTGCGGTGCTTGCGCACCGGGCAACCTACGGGGACGAAGTCTGCGCCGGATTGGCTTCGTCAGGATCGCTGCGCTGCCGTGATCGGCTTCCGGAACACACTTCCCGAGAACGCTCGTGGCCTTCTTCCTCCTGGTCCTGGTCAACGCGGCGCTGTTCATCCGCCCGTCGGAGATCATCCCGGATCTCGAAGCCATCCCGATTTATAATCTCCTGATCTCGTCCTGCTTCCTGCTGGCCTTCCCCGCGGTCCAGCGGGAATTGACGCGGCGGTCCCTGGTCGAGACCCCGATCAGCGTGTGCGTGCTGGGTCTGCTGCCGGCGGTGGTGCTCTCGCACCTGTCGCACTTTCAACGGGGCTATGCCCAGGATGCCGGGATCTCGTTCCTGAAGGTCCTGGTGTATTATCTGTTGATCGTCGCGGTCCTGGACTCGCCCGGTCGGCTGAGCCGGTTCCTGAACTGGTTGGCCGTCATGATCGGCGTGGTCACCCTGCTGGCCTTGCTGCACTACCATGGCATCATGACCGTGGCGCACATGAATGTGATGGAGCGCGACGATGTCGACCCGGCGACCGGCCAGATCATCACGGTGCTCCAGCTCTTCGGGACCGGGATCTTCGCCGACCCCAACGATCTGTGCCTGATGCTGACGATCGGCATCGGCCTGAGCCTCTACCGGATTGGCGACCGCCGGTCGGCCCTGCGCGGGCTCTGGCTCGTGGCGCTGGTGGGCTTCGCCTATGCGCTGTACTTGACGCGATCGCGGGGCGGCTTCCTCGCCATGCTGGGGTGCATCGTGACCTATTGCCTGGCCCGCTTCGGCTGGAAGAAGGCGATCCCGGTGACGGTGCTGGTCGTGCCGCTGATGTTCGTGCTCTTCGCCGGCCGGTCGACCAATCTCAACACCAGCAGCGGCACGGGGCAGGGGCGGATCCAGTACTGGGGCATGGCGGTCCCCTGGTTCCGCGGGTCGCCCGTCTTCGGCATCGGCGCGGGGATGCTTCCCGACGCGATCGGCAAGGAGGCGCACAATTCATACGTCAGCGGCTACGCGGAGCTCGGTTTCGTCGGCGGGACCCTCTTCCTGGGGGTGTACGCCGCCACGTTCTGGGGACTGTTCCAACTGGGCCGCTTCGAGGACCAGATCCAGGACCCGGAGCTCCGCCGCATCCGGCCGTATCTGCTGGCGATGGCCGGCGGTTACGCCGTCGGGATGCTGAGCCTGACGCGGAACTATATCAACCCGACTTACCTGATCCCCGGCCTGGCCGCCGCGTACCTGCGGCTGGCGGCCGCCGACGCGCGCGTGCCCGTGCCGCTGCCCCGGTGCGATGGGTGGCATGTCAAGCGCCTGGTGGTCCTCAGTGCCGCGTCTCTCCTGGCCATCTATGGTTATATCCGCCTCTTCGCCCGCTTCGGGTGAGGGCGGGCATCCCTGGATCGCGGAGGTGTCACGATCATCGTGAGCACGCAAGTCGAGCTCCCCGGCGAGCTGATCCCCGGGACGATCGCGGGCCCGGCTCCGGCGGAGGCGGCGGACCCGCCGCCGACCCGCATCGATCCACCCAGTGGGTGGCAACTGGTCAACGTGCGGGAGCTCTGGCAGTGCCGCGAGCTGGTCTACTTCCTGACCTGGCGGGACGTGAAGGTCCGCTACAAGCAGACCGTCCTCGGGGCGGCCTGGGCCATCCTCCAGCCGCTGATGATGATGGTGGTCTTCACCATCTTCTTCAGCCGGATGGCGGGCGTCCCGCACGGCGATCTGCCTTACCCGCTGTTTGCCTACGCGGGCCTGCTCCCGTGGACGTTCTTCGCCACGGCGATCGCTGCCGCCGGCCATAGCGTCGTGGCCTCGGAGCGGTTGATCAGCAAGATTTATTTTCCCAGGCTCGCCATCCCGATCGCCGCGGTGGGTGCGGCGGTGATCGATTTCGTCATCGCCTTCGGGCTGCTGCTGGCCATGATGGCTTATTACCGGATCCCGCCCGGGCCCGGCCTGCTGCTGACCCCGCTGGTCTTCGGGCTGATCCTGCTGGCCGCCCTGGGGGTCGGCCTGCTGCTGGCGGCGCTGAACGCCACCTACCGCGACTTCCGGTACGTGATCCCGTTCCTGGTCCAGCTCTGGATGTTTGCCACCCCCTCGGTCTACATGCAGGTCGCGGATGAGCCGGCCGCCGCGGTGCCGACGCCCGCCCCGTCCGCCACGGCGGAGCCGCCGCATGCCAGCGGCCCGCAGGCGCCGGGTCGGGAGATCAGCAGCGGCGCCATCCGGTCCCTCCTGGCCCTCAACCCGATGACGGGCCTGATCGGCACCTTTCGCGCCTCGGTGCTGGGGGGCGCCATTCCCTGGGGGAAGCTGGCGGTCTCCTCCCTCTGTGTCGCGACGGTCTTCCTCATCGGGTGCTTGTATTTCCGGCGAGTCGAGGACGGCTTCGCCGATATCATTTAATCCGAATCCGGCCCCTCGGCTGGGATCCCTCTGCAGACGAAGGCCATGACTGCCGCGATCACCGTGGAAGGGCTGGGGAAACGCTACAAGATCGCCCGGGTGAACAGTCGGGGCGGATACCGGACCCTCCGGGAAACGCTCTCCGAGGGGGTGGTCTCCCTGGTGGGCCGGCTCCGCGGCCGGGCCGGTGCGCCGGCGCTGGCCGACTTCTGGGCGCTGCGGGATGTCGGTTTCGAGGTGCAAGCCGGCAAGGTCGTTGGGATCGTCGGCCGCAACGGGGCCGGCAAGAGCACCCTGCTGAAGATCCTCTCCCGGATCACCAAGCCGACGACCGGGCATGTGAAGATCCGGGGCCGGGTCGGCAGCCTGCTGGAGGTGGGGACCGGCTTCCACCCGGAATTGACCGGCCGGGAGAATACCTTCCTCAACGGCTCGATCCTGGGCATGAGCCGGCGGGAGATCGCGCGCCGGTTCGATGAGATCGTCGCGTTCGCGGAGATCGAGGAGTTCCTGGACACGCCGGTGAAGCGGTATTCCAGCGGGATGTACGTCCGGCTGGCCTTCGCCGTGGCCGCGCATCTCGAGCCCGAGATCCTCCTGGTGGACGAAGTCCTCGCCGTCGGCGATTTCAGGTTCCAGAAGAAATGCCTGGCGAAGATGCGGGAAGTCGGCCGCTCCGGCCGCACGGTGCTGTTCGTCAGCCACAACATGGCCGCCTTGGAGGCGCTCTGCGACCATTGCATCCTGATCGATCAGGGGGCCGTCAAGGCTCAGGGCGAGACCCGCTCCATCCTGGCCGAGTACTCGGGAGTCGGTGAGGACCAGGCGTCGGGGAGTCGGGACCTCACCGACCATGTGGGCCGGACCAACGGCTCCCTGCCCCTCATGGCGCGGGTCACTCTGAGCGACGGCGCGCATCGTCCGGTTGCCCGGGTCCGGATGGGATCGTCCTTGTCGTTCCATGTGGATTTCGATCTCAAGGGAACCCCGGTCGAGCCCGTCCTCGGTGTCGTGATCAAGACCGACCTGGGGATGCCCCTGTTCGGGGCCAGCAACGTGCTCATCCCGGGCTGTGCGTTCGGCCAGGCCGAGGGGTCCGGCACGATCTCCTGCCATCTGAAGCAGCTCCCCCTGATGCCCGGGACTTACCTGGTCGACCTCTATTTCAGCTCGTGGGCCCTGGCCAACCTCCACCGCAACCTCGACTCGATCCACGATGCGATCGCCTTCGAAGTCGTCCGGGACGACGTGTTCGGCTCGGGGAAGCTGGCGCCCCAGGCCGCGGGGCCGATCTTCTGGCCCGCCACCTTCGGCCTGCAACTGACTGCGAATCCGCGCTGAGCGGCGCGGCAGCCAGTCGAATCGTTTTCCGGGTCGAGGAGGATGAGGGATAATGGGTCTGGACACGGCATCGGTGAAGTTCCTCTGTGCCGCCAGGTCTCTGGGTGTCGACTTCACCAGCACGGCGATGATCGGGCGCCAGCAATTCTTCCCCGACCCGGCGACCCTGCAGCGCGTGTTCTCGATCCTCGGAGTCAACCACGACCCCAAGGAATTCCTGCGGGAGAATCTGTACGGCGAGCGGTTCTTCGCCTTGCTGGGCGCGAAGGACATCGCCTCGATCGACTGCTCGTCGTACGAGAATGCCAGTATCATCCATGACATGAACGTGCCGATCCCGGACGACTTGCGCGAACGGTTCTCGGCGGTCTACGATGGCGGCACGCTCGAGCATGTCTTCAATATTCCTCAGGCGTTCAAGAACTGTATGGAGATGGTCCGGATTGGTGGCCACTTCGCCCAGGCGAACGTCGCCAACAATTTCATGGGTCACGGCTTCTGGCAATTCAGTCCCGAGCTGCTCTTCGGGGCGTTCTCCCCGGGAAATGGCTACCAGATTGAAGTCGTCCTCCTGCATGAAGTCATACCGGGGGGAGCCTGGTACATCGTTGCCAACCCCGATGAGGTCCGCTCGCGCGTCGAATTGTGCAACAACTCCCCCACCTATATTCTGACCGTGGCCAGGAGGGTTGCCCGCGCGGCAATCTTCAACCCCCCTCCGCTCCAGAGCGACTATGTCGCCCGGTGGAAGGGGACCGCGAACAACCCGCCCCAACCGGCGTCGAATCCCGGTGGGAGAGACACCCGGCCGCGGGCAGTCCGGGGGCCAATCGGGTGGCGGCGCCATCTCCCGCTGCCGGTCAAGCGAGCCATGAGGGCCGCTCTCGATAGGGCATTCGATGTATATAATGAAAAACTCAAAAGGGTGATAATTCGTGGATTCAAAAGACCTTATTATAAACAGGTCAGTGAAGAGGACCTCCTGCGCGGCAAGCTCGGCCTGGAGGCAGTCCCGGATCAGCACGGAGTACCGACGAGATGAAATGATGTTTTAATTCGATATTATATATAATACATAAGTATGTACAAATACTCAGAAATCGAGCTTGAGGGGAGGATCGCGTGCGCTACAACCCGCTGAAGTCGTGGACCGTCCAGTTCCTCCTCGACCATTGGGGGCCGATGACCCTTGGTTCTGCGCTGCGCTACCGCAACTTCGTCCTCGAGGAGACGCAAGGTCGAGTGCCCAGGGACCGCCTGCTCAAGCTCCGGATGTGGCGACCCTTGAGCGGGGATATCTGGCTCCGGCCGCATGGGACCGACGACATGGCTGGCCTGCGGGAGATCGCCTACGAGCGCGTCTACGACGTCGTGACCCGGCGCGTCCGGGCCTGCAAGTACGTGATCGATCTGGGCGGGAATATCGGTCTGGCGACGCGGTTCTTCGCGAGTCGGTACGCGGAGTGTCGGATCCTGGTCGTGGAACCGGACCCGGAGAACTACAAGGTGCTGGAGCGGAATGTTGCCGAGCTGGTCCGGGCGGGGCGCTGTCGGACCGTGCAGGCTGGGGTCTGGGGTTGCAAGGCGCGGCTCGCCCTCGGGGCGCCCCCCGGGCGCGAAGCCTGCCATCTCGAGGCGTTTGTCTATGAAACGCACGCGGAGGACGTGGCGGTCGTCGACACTGTGACGATCCCCGAGCTCATCGACCAATCCGGTTTCCCGGTTGTCGATATCTTGAAGATTGATATCGAAGGCGCCGAGGTCAGCCTTTTCCGGGGCGATCTGGCCTGGCTGCAGCGGGTCCGGACGATCGCGATCGAGTTTCACGGGGACAGCCGGGAGCGAAGCGGCTTCGATGCCGTCATGGATCGTTACGGGTTCGCGATCGACGACTCCAACCACCATACCGTCGTCGCGATGTTGAGACATTAGAACGCCGAAAACCACGCGAGATCTGGGAGGGCGAGGCTCCGTCCGAGCCGGTGTTTCTCTGGGGGGGCGAGGCTCCGTCCGAGCCGGTGTTTCTCTGGGAGGGCGAGGCTCCGTCCGAGCCGGTGTTTCTCAGGCTCGGACGGAGCCTCGCCCTCCCGATCGACCCCAAATTTTAGGCGCCCTTAGCCAGCAGTGATGCCCTCGTGCGGGGATCGAGGAGCGCGATGAAAATCTGCTTCATCTCGACCATGGCCGGCGAGGCCTGGGGCGGGAGCGAAGAGCTCTGGACCCGCACGGCCCGGCTCGCACTCGAGCGTGGTCATCGCGTGGCGCTGGTGACCTGCCGCTGGCCGGAGATCCCACCGGGAATCCGCGATCTCCAGCGGCGCGGGGCCCGACTGTTCCGGGTGAATCGCGCTCGCCATTGGCTGGGCCCCCACCTGCCGCTCCAGCGCTGCAAGCGGGCATTCCAGTGGTTCGTTTCTCCCTGGGGCATCCTCGCTTCCTGGCGCCCCGACCTGGTTTGCATCAGCCATGGTACAACTTTTGAATACATGAAGCATTGGTGGAACTGGCCCCTGGTCCGGTTCGTGAGCAAGGTCGGGGCAGACTACGTCGTGATCAGCCAGCACAATTTCGAGGGTCCCGGCCTGGAGAGCGAGGCCGAGAGGCAGGAGGCGATGCCCTACCTCCTGGGGGCTCGGCGGGTCGCGTTCGTGGCCGAGCGGAATCTTCGTGATGCCGAGCGCCAGCTCGCCGTCGACTTGCCCAATGCCTGCGTGGTGCGCAATCCGGTCAATCTCGCCGAGTTCGAAGTCGTGGCCTGGCCTGAGTCCGACATCGTCAAGATGGCGTGTGTCGCCCGGCTCGACCTGGCGTTCAAGGGTCAAGACGTCCTCCTCCAAGCCCTGGGCGGGGAGGAATGGCAGCGGCGCCGCTGGCTGCTGCGTTTCTATGGCGCCGGCCGTGATCGACCCTTCCTGGAGCGGTTGGCCCAGAAGTACGGGATTGCTGAGCGGATCGAATTCTGCGGGCATGTCCGCGACATCCGATCCGTCTGGGCCGACAACCACCTGCTCGTCCTCCCCTCCCGGTCGGAGGGAACGCCCCTGAGCCTCGTCGAGGCGATGATCTGTGGCCGGCCTGCGGTCGTGACGGACGTGGGGGGAAACCTGGAGTGGATCGACGAGCGCGCCACGGGCTTCGTCGCCGATGCCCCCTCGCCGCGCTCACTGGCACACGCGCTGGAACGAGCCTGGGAGGCCGTGGATTCCTGGGAAGCGATCGGCCAGAGGGCGCACCAGGTCGCCAGGTCGCAGGTCGACCCGAACCCCGAAGAGACGGTCCTCTCTCTCCTGGTCGAGGACCGGGTCCCCTGCGAGGTACCGGCCTGACCGGAGTCCGGGGTAACTGACGTGGTCGCAGCGACTGTTGCCATCTGCACCTGGAATCGCGCCAAGCTGCTCGACCAGACCTTGACCCGGATGCGCCAGCTCCGCATCCCCGCGGACCTCGAGTGGGAGCTGCTGGTCGTCAACAACAATTGCAGCGACGACACCGACGCGGTGATCGCGCGGCATCACGGTGCCTTGCCGATCCGGCGGTTGTTCGAGCCCCGGCAGGGCAAGAGTCACGCCTGCAACCTGGCGGTGGCCGCCGCGCGGGGCGAGCT
>JAJPJC010000249.1 GCA_021324445.1 Isosphaeraceae bacterium | reverse complement strand
TCGCGGTCGTACTCGGGATGATATTCGAAGACCGCCGCCTGGAAGCGCTGGGTCCAGAGGCCGTTGCGGAGCTTCGGCTCTTCCTTTGGATAGCCGAACACCTCGATGCCCCCGTGCGTGTCGAAGAACTGCTTGAAGTAGATGGGCTGACCGGAGCGGGTATAGTCTGCGACGAAATGGCCAAGGCCGGTTGGCCGATCCGTCGATAGTGGGAAGTATTCCGCTGGACCTGGCGGTGCATCGGCCGGGCTGACTGGCGGGTCCGCGCCGGGGAAGAGGAGGTCCCCGAGAAGCCGCCGGACAATCCGCATGTCAGGTGGATTCTCCGGGTGGTATTCCAGGACCGCCCGCTGGAAGTACTGCACCTGGACCCCTCCGCCCAGCGGATCCGCCATGACATCACTGAGTGGGAGGCCCAGGCTGTCCAGGCCGCCGTGCCGTTGGAAGAAGGAGAGCCATGGGCCGACAACGCGATGGCCCGTGGCGGCCTGCCATCCATCGGACGTTCCGTTCGCCGGCAGGATCATCGGGGCCGCGCTGGTCCTCGCGCTTGGCACGGCCGCTCCATTGGCCGCCAGGCGGAGGGAGACGGTGCGCGCGCCGGGACGATCACCAAACTCCTCTACCCAGTAGTGGCCGTAGTACGAGCCAGGCTGGTAGGCATGGCCGACGCCGATCTCGTGCACACGTGGAGAAAGGATATTCGCGCGGTGCGCCGGGCTCGCCATCCACGCCGCGACGACCTCCTTCGGCGTCGTCTGGCCAGCGGCGAGGTTCTCCGCAAGATAGTCCCAGTCGCGGTAGCCGGCCGCCTCGTCACGGGTGATGAACGTCGAGCCGTCGGGCGCGGTGTGGCTGACGAAGCCCTCTGCGGCCATGCGGTGGGCATAGGCGCGAGCCGCCGCGGTGAGCTCCGGCGAGACGATCAGCGGCGGCAGCCCCCGCTGGATGCGCTCGGCGTTTACCAGCGCGATGACCTCCTCTTCGAGGCTGTCTGCGCGGACAGGGATCGTCGTCGCGATGAGGGCGATCAGCAGAATAGTAAGGATAGCTGGCCATCGCCGGAGCACAGCGCTCAACTCCTTTCGGCGTCAAGGGGCCGTCCGTACGACCCAAAGAACAGCCAGTGTCCACACCATGCCTACCGTAAGCTGGGAGCACGACCGGCACATGACCTGACTGTCCCATCGCTGCTAGGAGATCGGAGGGAGCCAAGAGAGGCCAGGGGTCGATCCCCCGTTGAGGGATAAAAAGGGAAATCTTCGCCGACCAATTAGGGGAAAGGGGCTACCAGCGGTGCGAACGGGCAGGAAACTTGCGGACAGGATTACTCGATCCGCGCGTGTCCGGGGCTGCGGTGGTGACCCGCGGTGGCGGTCATGCGCACACGATGGAGGAGCGAAGCATGGCACGGGCGGAAGGAACAGCCCCCTCCCTGAAGCCGGCAGCCCCGTCGGAGCAGTGGATGCTATCTCCAGAACGCCTCCGAGCGCGATGCGAGCCCGGTGCCCTTCCTCCGATCCCGACCGGCGAGGCGGCCGTGCCCGAGATCGGGGCGATCGGACAGGACCGCGCGGTCGATGCCCTCAACTTCGGGATGAGTGTGGCCGCGCGAGGATTCAACATCTTCGTCGCAGGCGTGCCGGGCACACGGCGCATGTCCACTGCGCGCCTGACTGCCGAGCGCGCGGCCTCTACGCGTCCCGCGCCGTGCGACTGGTGCTACGTCTATAACTTCAGCCAGCCCGACTCTCCACTCGCGATCGCCCTACCGGCCGGTAACGGTCCCCGTTTTGCCGAACAGATGGATGCGCTTATCACCGCGACCCGCCGTCAGATCGGTGAGGCCTTCGCCAGCGAGGACTATCGCCGCCGCCGCGAGCAGATTACCCACGAGGCGCACCGTCAGCGGCAGGCAATCCTGGAGAACCTGGCCGAGACGGCGCGCAAGCAGGGATTTGCCCTCTCGGTGAGCGCGATCGGCATTGCCACGATCCCGCTTGTCGACAACCGCCCGATGACGGATGAGGAGTTTGAACACCTGCCCCGGGAGAAGCAGGAGGAGCTTTCCGAGCGAGCCGAGAGCCTGCGCGAGCAGATCGATGCCGCACTCGCTCAGGTCCGGACGGTAGAGAAGAATGCGCACGATCGGATCGCCCAGCTGAATCGCGATGTCGCCGAGTTCGTGATCGGGCCGCTGATCCGGGCGCTGGGCACGGAGTATCACAATGTTCCGGAGATCGGGCGCTACCTGGACGGCGTCCGCGACGACATCGTCGCTCGCGTGGACGAGTTCCAGGCCGGTCCCGAGACCGGCGAGGAAGGGGCAGGAGAGGCGGGCGCACTGCTCCGCGAACTCACCGAGAGCAGTCGGGAGGCCTTCTTCGACCGGTACAAGGTCAACGTCCTGGTGACCAGCCAGGACCAGACCACCGCGCCGGTGGTGGTCGAATCGAACCCGACCTACTACAACCTCCTCGGTCGGATTGAGTACCATGCGCGCTTCGGAGTCCTCGTCACGAGCTTTCGCATGATCAAGCCGGGCGCCCTCCACCGGGCCAATGGCGGCTATCTTATTCTTGATGCGCTCGACGTGCTCCGCAGCCCGTTTGCCTGGGAGGCGCTGAAGCGCGTTCTGCGCACCGGTCAGATCCAGATCGAGAACCTGGGCCAGCAGTTCTCGGCGACACCAACGACGAGCCTCCGCCCAGCGCCCATTCCGCTCGACGTAAAGGTTATCCTGGTCGGGACACCAGAGCTGTACTATCTCCTCTATTTCTACGATGAGGATTTCCCGCGGCTTTTCAAAGTCAAGGCGGACTTTGACACGGTCATGGATCGAACGCCGGAACACGTGGCGCGGTATGCTGCCTTCATCCGTTCCCAGGTCAATCGCGAGAAGCTTCGTCCGTTCGAGCCGGCAGCGATCGCCGCGGTGGTAGATCACGCGAGTCGTCTGGCCCAGCACCAGCGCAAGCTGACCACGCGCCTCAGCGAGATCAGCGATCTGCTGGTGGAGGCGAGCCAGGCCGCGGGCGTCGCGGGAAGTCCCACTGTGCATGCCGCTCATGTGGCCCACGCGATTGATCAGAAGACCCGTCGAGCCAATCTGATCCAGGATAAGCTCGCCGAGCTCATCCAGGAAGGCACCCTCGTCATTGCAACGTCGGGAGGACAGGTCGGGCAGGTCAACGGCCTCTCGATCATCTCTCTTGGCGACTACAGCTTTGGGCTTCCCGTGCGCATCACCGCCGAGACCGCCCTCGGCCAGGAGGGGGTGCTCAATATCGAGCGGGAGACACGCCTATCGGGCCCGATTCACAGCAAGGGGTTCCTGATTCTCAGCAGTTTCCTGCACGGCCAGTACGCGCAGGAAAGGCCGCTGGCGGTCTCGGCGCGCATCACCTTCGAGCAGACCTATGACGAGATCGACGGCGATAGCGCGTCGAGCGCTGAGCTCTACGCCCTGCTCTCCGCGCTCGCGGGAATTCCCCTGCGCCAGGATATCGCCGTTACCGGCTCGATTGATCAGCATGGGAATATCCAGCCGGTCGGAGGGGTGACCCAGAAGATCGAGGGGTTCTTCGACGTGTGCCAGCGACGCGGGCTGACCGGACAGCAGGGGGTGATCATTCCTGCCGCGAATGCACACAACCTTATGCTCCGCGATGAGGTGGTACGCGCGGTCTCCGACGGGCGCTTTCACGTCTGGGCGATCCATCATGTGAACGAGGGGATCGAGATCCTGACCGGCGTCGCGGCCGGTCGGCGGGAGCCGACCGGCCGCTGGGAGACGGGAACCGTGCACGCGCGCGTGGACGAGGCGATCGAGGCCTATGCGAAGCGCCTCAAGGGCTTCGGCCCCATCCCGGCTGGACCGGCGATCATTCCGACCCCGCCGCAGATCGGACCGCGCGCGCCGCGATTCCTGGCGGCGCTCATCCGCCTGGTCCGGTCCGGCCCGGGTTAGCCCCCGTCCGGCCGATCCCGCCAGACGATCGGCCCTGTTATGCCGGCGATCGGGCGGCGGCCGGGTGCGGCCGATTTGGTGCTACCGCGGGGATAGCCTGTTGGGGCGGTTTCTGGTAGGATGGAGATACTCGGATGGTGGGCCTTGCCGACCCTCCGGGGCAGTCTATCCTGGTTGATCAGCGGGCTGAGCAAAATGGATACCGACGAGGCAAAACTGAGTGTTGTCGTCGTTGGGGAATCGCAGGGGCGACTACGCCGCTGGTTTCTCAACGGGCTGAAGCGGGTCATGATCCGCCGCGGCCACCAGTTTCTCGAGAGCGC